>NZ_JAKNRV010000322.1:0-5911 GCF_023072625.1 Pseudomonas emilianonis | reverse complement strand
AGGTGTCGGCGCTTTCGACCGAGATGATCTCGGAGATCTGGTCAACGTCCAGTTGCGCGGCAACGCGCGGCAGGATGTTTTTGCCGTTGGAGGTGGCGGCGGCCAGGATGTGGCTGTAGCCAGCACCACCCGCCTCTAAACAAAGAGCAGCTACCAGAGGCGCGACGTTTTCCGGCAACTGGTGAGCATAAGCGGCGTTGTCGGCCAGCAGTACTTTGCTCACGCCGGCGATTTTCGCAGCGGCTTCAGCCACGGCGCCAGCGCCCTGACCGGCAACCAGCACGTGGATGTCGCCACCGATTTTCGCAGCGGCAGCCACGGTGTTCAGGGTGGCCGGAGCCAGTACCTTGTTGTCGTGTTCTGCGATTACCAAGATAGTCATGATTCGGCTCCCCAATTCAAAGCACCTTCGCTTCGTTTTTCAGTTTCTCGACCAGTTCAGCCACCGACTTGACCTTGATGCCCGCGCTGCGTGCAGCCGGCGCTTCGACTTTGACGGTCTTGTTGGTAGAGGCGGTGGAAACGCCCAAAGCGTCCGCAGTCACTACTTCGAGAGGCTTCTTCTTGGCTTTCATGATGTTTGGCAGGGACGCGTAGCGCGGCTCGTTCAAACGCAGGTCGGTGGTGATGATGGCCGGCAGTTTCAGCGAAACTGTTTGCGCGCCGCCGTCGATTTCGCGGGTCACGGCAACGCTGTCGCCGCTCACTTCGACTTTCGAGGCGAAGGTGCCCTGGCCGTAACCGGTCAGTGCAGCCAGCATCTGGCCAGTCTGGTTGTTGTCGCTGTCGATGGCCTGTTTGCCGAGGATCACCAGCGATGGCTGTTCCTTGTCGACAACGGCTTTGAGCAACTTGGCAACGGCCAGGGAGGTCAGCTCTTCAGCCGACTCAACCAGGATGGCGCGATCAGCGCCCAGTGCCAGGGCGGTACGCAACTGCTCTT
Source organism: Pseudomonas emilianonis (assembly GCF_023072625.1). Lineage (NCBI taxonomy): Bacteria > Pseudomonadati > Pseudomonadota > Gammaproteobacteria > Pseudomonadales > Pseudomonadaceae > Pseudomonas > Pseudomonas emilianonis. The sequence continues at coordinate 4,968 of NZ_JAKNRV010000322.1, read as the reverse complement.
GAGCAGTGGTCGGGCCGATGGAAACCACGACGATTTCAGTCACCAGACCTGTTTCTTTTAAACGAACAGCCTCTTCCACGGCGATTTCGCAGAAGGGATTCATCGACATCTTGACGTTAGCGAGGTCGACGCCGGACTGGTCCGCTTTGACCCGAACCTTGACGTTGTAGTCGACCACTCGCTTGATGGCTACGAGGACTTTCATGGAGCACTCCATTACAAAAAAATGACTCACCCCGGCAGCGAAGTACCGGAAAAAGCAGATCAGCGCTCGCCCAGTTGCTCAATGACACCGCTGGCTTTCAACTGCGCCAGACGCTCGTCATCCAACCCCAACCGACGCTTGAGCACTTCATCCGTATGCTCACCGAGCATCGGTGCCGGGCGCAGGTATTCCACCGGCGTGCCGGACAGTTTGATCGGGCTGCCGACGGTGACAAAGTCCGGCTTCAGCGGATGGGGAATCGTCACCAGCATATTGCGCGCCTTGACCTGGGGTTCATCCAGAGCCTGGGCGATGCTGTTGATCGCACCGATCGGCACACCCCGCGGATGCACGCGACCAATCCACTCCTCGGCACGCCCCTGGAGGAAGTGCGCCGACAGAATCTCGATAATCGCCTCGCGATTGGCCACGCGCTCGGCGTTCCGCGTGAAGCGCGGGTCTTCGGGCAGGTGCGCCAGGCCGATGGCCTCGCACAGTGCGACGAATTGCGAGTCGTTGCCGCAGGCGATAATGAAGTCCTGGTCGCTGGCGCGGAACACCTGGTACGGCACGATGTTGGCGTGGGCGTTGCCGTAACGGCCGGGGGCCTTGCCCGAGGCCAGGTAGTTCTGGCTCTGGTTGCACAAGGTGGCAACCTGCACATCCAGCAGCGCCATGTCGATGTGCTGGCCCAGGCCGGTCTTTTCGCGGCTGAGCAATGCCGCCTGGATCGCGACCGTCGAATAAAGCCCGGTCATCAAATCGGAAAATGCCACGCCGACCTTTTGCGGCCCGCCGCCGGGCAGGTCATCGCGCTCGCCGGTGATGCTCATCAGCCCGCCGATGCCCTGCACGATAAAGTCGTAGCCCGGTTCCGCCGCACGCGGCCCGGTCTGCCCGAAGCCGGTGACCGAGCAGTACACTAGGCGCGGATTCAGTTGCGCCAGCGAGGCGTAATCCAAGCCGTACTTGGCCAGGGAACCGGCCTTGTAGTTTTCGATCAGCACATCGCAATCGGTCGCCAACGCCCGCACCAGCTCCTGCCCTTCCGGGCTGGCCAGGTTCAGGGCCACCGATAACTTGCCGCGATTGGTCGACTGATAATAAGAAGCCTCCGAGGTGCGCTCATCGTTCTGGCCTTTCATCCACGGCGGGCCCCAGCCACGGGTGTCGTCGCCCACGCCCGGCCGTTCGACCTTGATCACTTCGGCGCCCAGGTCGGCCAGGGTTTGCCCGCACCAGGGGCCGGCAAGCACGCGGCTCAAGTCGAGCACGCGGTATCCAGTCAAAGCACCCATGTCATTTCACCTTTGCTGGAGCGCGTTTACACTGCGCGCCTATGACCAACATCCCCCATACCCAAATCACCGACCCCGCCGTCACCTGCTCGACGTGCGCGGCCTGCTGCTGCCAGCTGGAAGTCATGCTGATCACCGACACGGGCGTGCCCGAGCGCTATATCGACACTGATGATTGGGGCGGTGAAGTCATGCTGCGCCTGGACGACGGCTGGTGCGCGGCGCTGGATCGCAACACGATGATGTGTACGATTTATGAGCGTCGGCCGCTGATTTGCCGGGAGTTCGAGATGGGCGCACCGGAATGCCTGACCGAGCGTGAAGGGATAGCGACGGCTTACCGCTGATCTCAATGTGGGAGGGGGCTTGCTCCCGATAGCCGTGGGTCAGTTGGCAAATTCTGCGACTGACACTGCGCTATCGGGAGCAAGCCCCCTCCCACAGGGTTTTGCAGGGTTCTGAAGTTACAACGGCATCGTGTAGTGCAGCGAGTAGCTTTCTACGCCATCGTTATGGTCGCTGAGCCCGGCGTTGGAATAATGCAACGCCCGAATGCCCACTTCATGCCCGCCGTTAAAGCGCAAACCGAAGCCCAGGCGGTCTTCGAACTGGAAGGCCTGGCCGAGGTTGTTGTCTTCCAGCCGCGTGCGGGAAAACGCCGCCACCCCGATCCCGGCCTCGACGTAAGGCTTTACCGATTCCCCGGCGAATTCATACACAAACACCGGCGAGAACGACAGGCTGCTCGCGCCTGCACGGTGATCACCTTCCCAATAGGTGTAAGCGCCACTCCAATAGCCGGTCAGGCGACCGACGTCGCTCTGCATCCAGCTCTTGTCCCAATCCGACGTCAGCCCCAATCGATAGGTAAGCGTCGAGTCACTGGTGGCCCCCAGGCCAAACTCAAGACCGGCGGCCTGCGCCGAAAAAGAGTGTCCCACCACAACGGCTGCAATCGCAGCCAAACAGAACAAGCGCTTCATATAGAAACATCCTTTCCGAACGAAGTTATTGGGTTTTACACAGACAATCTCGCTTATAGAAGCCAACGCAGTGTCAGAAGTTCAGCGTTTAACGGCGAAAATTCACGAAATTTTCACGAACCGAAGCTTCTCACAACCCCAGGATGTTTCCATAGTGTCGGTAAGATATTTCTTAGGTGATACACATCGCCGCTGGTCCAGAACTGGGCAGGATCCGGATTGCCTGTGGCCAGCAGATCGCGTTCGCCCAACTGCCGGGACTGGCGGGCCACACTGGCGCCGTCCTGACGAGCGGTCACGGCGGCGACCAATTCATCGACCCCTTTGACCAGTTCTGCGCGCTCGGGCTTGGAAGGCAGCTCAGCCACCAGGCCCTGCAACACCCCCAGAAACTCCACCTGTTCACGGTATTCCGACTCATCGATGACCTTGCCCGCCGCTACCGTCGGCGGGTAATCCGCGCCGATGTAGTCCAGCAAATGCAGGGCTTTCGTGGCGCCCTCGGCAGGTGCAGCCAACAGGTTGAAGCTGCACGACATCAACGCCGGCAATACCAGCCAGGCGAAAAAACGGAAGGGGGCAGTCATGAATGAATCTCAAAGAGAAATACGAAGTAACACATTGTTGAGCTTTATGAGGTTTGACTCAAGGTGTAAGTGATTTGTATTTGGAGTAACGGAGCAGATTAAGACGCGTAATGGCATGGACGATGGCAGGTAGCTAGCAAAAAGCCATTGTTTTGCCATGCTCGCTGCCTATAATGCCGCGCCCTGTTATCGCGAAAGGGTATTTTGCTCCTTGCTTTTATAAGGAATTAGTTGGAGGCACGCTGCCTCCCGCGATTGGTGATTCGAGCCGACCAGCACCTCGGCCGATTACATTCAGGGAAGAAGCCTGCCATGGCATTTCGCGCCTTAACCCCGCTCGCGCTCGCAGCGGTCACTGTGTTGTCCGGCTGTTCGATGTTCCGCAGCTACGACGACGAGCTGCAAGCCACCAACCAGCAACTGGCCACCGGCAACGTCGAGGCCGCGCTGACCCTGCTGGAAAAGAACAACGCCAGCGAAGACAAGGATCTGCTCTATTTCTTCGAGAAAGGTGAACTGCTGCGGGCCAAGGGCGACCTGACCGGCAGCCAGACCGCCTGGCGCAGTGCTGACCTGCAAGTCTACAAGTGGGAAGAGTCGGTCAAGTTCGACAGCGAAAAGTACCTCTCCCAGTTCGGCAGCTTCCTGGCCAACGACAAAGTGCGGCGCTACGAAGGCTACGACTACGAAAAAGTCATGCTGACCACCCAGATGGCCCTGAACCTGCTGGCCCTGAATGACTTCGACGGCGCCCGCACCGAGATCAAGAAGACCCACGAGCGCGAAGCCGTCATCGCCGACCTGCGCGACAAGGAATACCTCAAGCGCGAAAACGAAGCCGAACGCCAGGGCGTGACCACCCAGATCAAAGACCTGCGCGGGTACCCGGTGGAAGCCTTGGACGCGCCGGACGTGGTCGGCTTGAAAAACAGCTACCAGAGCGCGTTCAGCCATTACCTGGCCGGTTTTGTCTACGAAGCCCTCGGCGAAAAAGACCTGGCGGCGCCGGGTTATCGCAAAGCCGCCGAGTTGCGCCCCAACACGCCGTTGCTCGAGCAAGCGCTACTGAACCTGGATGCGTCCAACGTCGGCGCCGATGAAACCGACGTGCTGATCGTGGTCCAGAGCGGCCTGGCGCCAGCCCGCGACTCGATACGCTTGCCGCTGCCGATCCCGATCAATGGCAACCTGGTGATCACGCCGCTGTCGTTCCCGGTGATCAAGGCCGATACGTCGACCCAGGCCTTCGCCCAGATCGGCGTCGACGGCCAGCAACAGAACCTCACCGTGCTCAACAGCACCACCGCCATGTCCCGTCGCGCGCTGCGTGACGACATGCCGGGGATCATCCTGCGCACCACCGTGCGGGCGGTCAGCCGGGGCGTGGCGCAAAACAACCTGAACAAGACCAACCCAATGGCGGGCCTGGTGCTGGGCATTGCTTCGGCCGTGGCCGAAGGCGCCGACACCCGAACCTGGCGCACCCTGCCGGACATGACCCAAGTGACGCGCCTGCGCCTCAAGCACGGCGAGCATCAAGTCAGCCTGCCCAACGCCCTGGGCGGCACGCGGGTGACGGTCAAGGCCGATCAGCGCTATCAGGTCATCACCCTGCGCGTGGTCGGCAACCAGGTATTCGCCGGCGGCCTCGCGGCCCACGTAGTGCCGAGTACTTCCGCCCAGGCCATCGCCCTCAAACAACCTTAAGGAGCACGCTATGCGTCATTTCATCCTCGGCGCCTTGGCGCTGGTCCTGCTCGCCGGCTGCGCCACCAGCAGGCACACCGGCAACACCAGCCACCAGGCCTTGTTTTTCTGCACCTTGTTCATGGCAGCACCTCCAGCAGGTAATCGTCGGCGTAGAGCATCAACCACTGCGTGGGGAAGCTGATGGA
>NZ_JAKNRV010000321.1:0-5915 GCF_023072625.1 Pseudomonas emilianonis | reverse complement strand
TGCTGGACGTGCCGGCCAGGGCGATCGACCTCGGCCGCGTCGGTGGGCAAGTCTTCCTCAACATGGCCACCGGTGGCTTTGGCAGCCAGGTCACCGCCAACACCTCCGAAGAGCTGAAGAAAGTGCTGGGCGGCGCGGCCTATTTGTTCACCGGTTTGTCGCGCTTCAGCGAGCTGACGGCGGCCTATGGCGAGCTGGAAGGCCCGGGTTTCCATTGGAAAGGCGAACTGCTCGCGCTGGGTATCGGCAACGGCCGCCAGGCGGGCGGTGGGCATGTGCTGTGCCCCGGCGCGCTGGTGGACGATGGGTTGCTGGATATCAGCATTTTGCCGGCGCCCCAGGAAGTGGTCGGCACCTTGCGTGAACTGATGAACAATGGCTGGGGCCTGGACACCATGTTTGTCCGCGCGCGCCTGCCGTGGGTCAAGATCAAGGTCGCGCAAGGCTTGTACATCAACCTGGATGGCGAACCGCTGGAGGGCGATGACCTGCACTTCGAGATCGTGCCCAAGGCCCTGCGCGTGCACTTGCCGCCGGGCTCGCCGCTAGTCGTCCAGGCTGATGATCTGCTCGCGCACGGCAAATAACACCAGGCCCGCCACATCAAAAATCTGCAGGCGCTTCATGATTTGCGAGCGGTGGGCTTCTACGGTCTTGATGCTCAGCCCCAGGCCGTGGGCGATTTCCCGGGTGGATTTGCCGCGCACGATCAGGCGCAGGATTTCCAGTTGGCGAGCGGTGAGATTATGGTTGTGGGCGACCGGGGAGGCTGGGGCCTGGTTGCGTACCAGCGCCTGTTTGATCACGGTGTGTGCAATCGCCGGGCTCAGGTAGCGCTCGTCGTTGCTCAGCGCCAGCAATGCTTGCTCCAGCTCGTTGGCGGTGGTGTCCTTGAGCAGGTAGCCGTGGGCGCCGGACTCCAGCGCACGCATGATCAGCTCTGGGTCGGTGTGCATCGACAGGATCAGCACCTTGCTCTTGGGATAGGCCGTCTTGAGTTGACGCAACGCATCCAGGCCACCGGTGTGTTTCATCGACAGGTCCAGCAGCACGATATCCGGCAATAGGGCGCTGAATGTTTCCAGCACCTGTGCGCCATCGCTGGCTTCGCCAATCACGGTGTAGCCGGGAATATCCTGGACCAGTGCGCGTACGCCGGCCCTGATCAGTGCGTGGTCATCCACCAGGAGTAAAGTGCGGGTCACTCGAGAACCTTCCGGGAACTGGCCCGTTCGAGGGCGCGCGGCGCCCAGGGGAAAAGCGCGTCGATCCGCGTGCCTTTGCCTGGCTGGCTGCTGACGGACAACGAGCCCCCCAGTTGATCAATTCGCTCGGACATGCCGGCCATGCCCCGTTGGCCTTCCAGGCCTGGGTTGATGGCGGGCGAAAAGCCCAGGCCGTCATCACTGATAAACAGCGACAGGCCCTGGGGCAGGCGTTGCAGGCGTACCAGCAGGTTTTGCGCCTGGGCATGGCGCAGCATGTTGGTTACCGCTTCCTGGGTGATGCGAAAGGCGGCCACGGCCATTTCTTCGGGAATGCCGGTCAGCCGTTGCTGGCATTCCAGGCTCCAGTGAATCGGCGTGTTTTCCAGGGTCTTGAGCAGGTGCGCGCGCAGGCTGGCTTCCAGGCCCAGGCTGGCCAACTGGCGTGGGTTGAGAATGGCGGACACGTCGCGCACCTTGGCCAGCGTCTCGTTCAGGGTGTTGCACAGCACCGTGCATTGGCCCTGCAGGTCTTCCGGCAGGCGGCGCTTGAGCCATTCGCTTTGCAGCTTGGCGGCGGTGAGCAATTGGCCGATATCGTCGTGCAGCTCACGGCTGAGGCGGTGCCGCTCGTTTTCCTGGACCTGCAACAGGCGGTCGGCCAGTTCCTGGGGCTGAAACTTGATCGATTTACGTGAGTTCCAATGCCGCAGGCCCAACACCACCAGGGTGGCCAGGTTGAGTAGCAGCACCGTCAACGGCAAGGGTGCGGAGCGAGCGTAGGCCCACAGCCCCAGCAACAGCGAGCACAGGCACAACACGAGAACCAGTCGACGGGCATTGCTGCGGGAGGCGGATTTGGCGAGGAGTGACTTGAGGCTGGCGTACATAGCGGATGCTTTTCACGTTTTATGCATCATGAAGTTGGGTCACTTCGAGGGCGGCATGGTACCACTTTGCTTACCGTTGGTCGCCAGGCGTCATTCGTACAGTGTGGGGCGCATGCCTACTTAGAAAAGTTGTCTATCGGCGGTTGTTTTGTATCGATTGTCTTTATAGCGCAGGCAACTTGGTTGCCTGCACTTATTGGAGGGTGCGTTAGTTATTCTTGTCGTTCTTGGGCAAGATCCTGGCTGAAAGCGACACCTTAGCGGTTAAACCCGCAGTCTTTTATGAGGTATGGTGCAGACGCTGTTGCGGCTTATTGGCGAAGTCCTTTTGCGGGATCTGGAGAGTGACCGTCGCAATCAGTGAGGTTTGTTCGCTTTCATCCAAACGCAGTTCACCGGTGCGAGTGTCGATCAGCTCCAGTTGCCACGCCAGTAATGTCAGGCAGTTGTTCAAGGCATCGAGGGCCTGATCGTGCAGTTGCAAAGGGTTCTCTGCGTTGGCAATCAGGTACTGGATATGTCGCGAGAACTCGCTGATCGCCCGCAGGGCCAAGTCATCGGCTTTTTCGGCGAGCGACGTGAGGCTGAACTTCATGCAGTCGATGGCATCGCTGTCATTACGAATCAAATGCAGATGGCTCAGGCACTCTTCCGACTTGCTCAGCAGCTTTTCGGCCTCCAGCAGGAACTCGGGAAGTGCAGTTTGCCACTCGTTCGCGCTATTCATCAGGCAAGTCTCCACAACATAAGGTCGGGTGATGAGATGTCGCACCGCGTGAATGGCGTAAAACTACCGCTGAAAGATGACTGAAATCTGTAGGTCGCTTCTGAGATTTTAGTAGGACGTTTATTTGAATGATCGTGCGAGGCGCGAACGGTCCTCGTCATCCGGATCGATTGCACAACTTCGATTGCCGACACGTGAGTGTCTGGAAGACCCTTGGGCCGTGGGCTTACGATGGCAAACAAAAGCCTGACTCCATTCATGCAATGAGAATGGCGTCACATTAATGGCTATTAGATATCGCGAATATCAGGTTGGACCTGATTGTGCGTAGGGGAATCCCTTACACGGCGGAACCTCGCGTCGATTTGAATGTCGCGCAATGTTGCGGTCCTGCCAAGTGAAGCGGCCTGTGCAGTAAAGCATGATGTCAGTATGACATCAATGGATTTGAGTGGCATTTTACCGGGGTCAAGATCTTGCAGTTGCCGCCGATAACTGCATAGTGAACTGCATAATCCCTCAGCGCGACCTGCGCGCACATCAGGAGTTTTCAATGGCCGGCATTCTCGACACGGTAGATCAACGCACGCAACTGGTGGGTGAGAATCGCCTGGAGATCCTAATGTTTCGCCTGGCTGGGCGGCAGTTGTTCGCGATCAACGTGTTCAAGGTGCAGGAAGTCTTGCAACTGCCCAAGCTGACCCTGATGCCCCAGCGCCACCCGTTTGTCTGCGGCGTGGTCAACCTGCGCGGCCAGACCCTGCCGGTGATCGACCTGTCCCAGGCCATCGGCATGCGCCCGTTGGTGCCGGGGCCCAACAGCACCATCATCGTCACCGAGTACAACCGCTCGGTGCAGGCGTTCCTGGTGGGCGGCGTCGACCGCATCGTCAACATGAACTGGGAAGCCATCCTGCCGCCGCCGACCAGCGCCGGGCGCCAGCACTACCTCACCGCCATCAGCAAGGTCGATGACCAGTTGGTGGAAATCATCGACGTGGAAAAAGTCCTGGCCGAGATTGTGCCGTACAACGCCAAGGTCTCCCGCGAAAAACTCGATGACCCGATACTGGAACGCGCCCGTGGCCGTGAAGTGCTGCTGGTGGACGACTCCAATGTCGCGCTGTCGCAATTGCGCGACACCCTCGGCCAGTTGGGGGTGAAAATGCACATCGCCAGCGACGGCCTCAAGGCGCTGAACATGCTCAAGGCCTGGGCCGACACCGGCCAGGTGATGACCGACAAATTGCTGATGATCTTCACCGACGCCGAAATGCCCGAGATGGACGGCTACCGCCTGACCACCGAAATCCGCAGCGACGCGCGCCTGCGTGGGCTGTACGTGGTGCTGCACACCTCGCTGTCGGGCAGCTTTAACGAGTCGATGGTGAAGAAGGTCGGGTGCGACAATTTCCTGTCCAAATTCCAGCCGGACAAGCTGGTAGATGTGGTGCGCGAGCGACTGATGCTGGACGTCGTATCGGCTTGACCTTAGGGTGACGGTTTTGCCCCCTCAGGAATGCAGGCCCATGCTTCGTCTCAGCGCGCTGTACCGTTACCCCTTGAAATCCGGCAAGGCTGAAATCTTGCAGCAGATCGGCCTGGATAAACTCGGCCTGGACGGTGATCGACGCTGGATGCTGGTGGACGAGGCCAGCGGGCGCTTTTTGACGCAGCGGGCCGTGGCGAAGATGAGCCAGTTGTCGGCGCTGTGGAACCGCAGCGGTGGCCTGACCCTCAGTTCGCCTGGCTACGCGGTGCTGGACGTGGCGCTGCCCGGCAGCGCGGCCGAGTTGCGCGGTGTGACCATCTGGCGCGACACCTTGCGCGTGCCGGATGCGGGCGATGAAGCCGGCGCCTGGGTCAGCGACTTTATCGGCAAGCCGACGCGGCTGGTACACGTCCCGCTGGAGCGCGCCCGCACCACACAAGCTGGTTATGGCAGGGACGATGATCAGGTCGCGTTTGCCGACGGCTACCCGTTGCTGTTGATCGGCCAGGCCTCCCTGGACGACCTGTCCCGGCACGTCGGCCGGCCTATGGACATGCTGCGCTTTCGCCCCAACCTGGTGATTGACGGCGCAGACGCATTCGCCGAAGACGGCTGGAAACGCCTGCGTATCGGCAATGTCGAGTTTCGCGTGGTCAAACCGTGCTCACGCTGCATTCTCACCACCATCGACCCGCACACCGGCGAGCGCAGTGCCGACCGCGAACCCTTCGTGACGCTGGAGGCCTATCGCAAGACCGAAGACGGCGCGATGTTCGGCCAGAACCTGGTCAACGATGGCGTGGGCCGCCTCGAAGTGGGCATGCCGGTGACTGTGCTCGAGTAATTCGCCTGCCAAAAAAATGCCCGTCTCGCAGGAGCCGGGCATTTTTTTCGCGCGGGGGAACCGCTTAGCCGCGGTATTCGCACAGGTAAGCGGTGTCCACGGCGACCTTCAACTGGAACTTGCTGTTGGCCGGAACGTGGAACTGGCTGCCGGTGGCGAAGGTTTCCCAGGTGTTGCTGTCGGGCAGTTTGACGCTCAGGGCGCCGGACACTACGTGCATGATTTCACGCTGGGCGGTGCCGAATTCGTATTCGCCCGGGGCCATGACGCCGATGGTCGCCGGACCTTCTGCGGTGCCGAAAGCGATCGACTTGACGGTGCCGTCGAAGTACTCGTTGACTTTAAACATGGGCGAATCCTCGGAAAAGGGTCTGGAAAGGTCAGCCAGTATGCCCAAGGGCAGGGGAGCTGCCTAGACCGGCAAAATCAGCGGCAACAGGCGTGCGGTGTTGCGCGCATCCTCCAGCGCCCGATGTTGCTGGCCTTGGAACTGCATTCCCGCCAATTGCAGGGCGCCATTGAGCCCCGGTGGCTTGTCCAGGCGCCGGGCCTTGGCGAAGCGTTGCTTAAGGTTGACATGGGGTGTTTGGGCCAGCGCGCTGCTCAGGCCATGGCGCTGCCACTCCAGTTCAAACCGAGCAACTGGCGCTGGTCAACCCGATCGGCCTGGAAGACTGGAAGGCCCTCGGCGTGCCTTATCGCAGCGTCGACCAATGGTATGAGCGCGAACTGCAGGTGAGCGCCGACGGCATCCGCA
>NZ_JAKNRV010000320.1:0-5978 GCF_023072625.1 Pseudomonas emilianonis | reverse complement strand
CAGCAACAGCAAGGCCAGGGCGCCGATGGCACGCCGCAAGCCCCGCTGCTCCCCCCCCGCTCTGCATTGCTGCACGGCCGACGTGTCCTTGAAAACCGTCATCCTGAGGCCAATTTATGAACCTGATGTTACGGTGACAGCAAAAAAAACATCACGGTGACGGGAAACCCGCTGCACTACACTTTCAAGCCTACCGGCCCACTCCCTCGGGCCCGCCAGGAGGCCCCATGAAGCTGTTTCCAACCCTCGCCAGCCTGTTGCTGTGCGCCGCGCTGCCACTGCTCGCCCACGCCAAAACCGCCGCCAAAGGCTGCACCGATGTCACAGTGGATGGCTACAAAGCCCGCGACTATGGCTGCATGAGCCAGCAGATGGGCAATGACCCGGACGCGGCCAAGGCGGCGCAGAAGAACCGCGAGGCGCAGAACATCCCGGTGCAGAAACGGCCGCCGAACCAGGTGGGGTTATCCACCCCTGCGGCGACCAGCATCCGCATGGGCAATACGTTTGGGACGGCGGTGAAACCGCAGCGGCCTTGAGCCGCTGACCGGTTGTACGCTTGCGGTCTGAAGACCTCTGGGAGCACGCCGCTAAAGGGTGTTTCAGGCCACGTGAGGTTCTTTCTTCAAGCTTTCCATATCGATCACGAACCGATATTTCACATCGCCTTTGAGCATGCGCTCATACGCTTCGTTGATGTCCTGGATATCGATCATCTCCACGTCCGAGACAATCCCGTGTTGGGCGCAGAAATCCAGCATGTCCTGGGTTTCCTGGATGCCGCCGATCAGCGAGCCGGCCAGGCTGCGGCGCTTGAAGATGAGGTTGAACACCGTCGGCGATGGGTGCGGGCTGTCGGGGGCCCCGACCAGGGTCATGGTGCCGTCGCGCTTGAGCAGGTTGAGGAACACGTCGAGGTTGTGCGGCGCGGCGACGGTGTTGAGGATGAAATCCAGGCTGTTGGCGACCTTGGCCATTTCGTCCGGGTTCTTCGACACCACGACGTGATCGGCGCCGAGGCGCAGGCCGTCTTCACGCTTGTTCGGCGAGGTGGTGAACAGCGTCACGTGTGCGCCCATGGCATGCGCGATCTTCACCGCCATATGGCCAAGCCCGCCGAGGCCGACCACGCCGACTTTCTTGCCGGGGCCGACCTTCCAGTGATGCAGCGGCGAATAGGTGGTGATACCGGCGCACAGCAGCGGCGCCACGGCCGCCAGGTTGGCGTCATCATGGGAGATGCGCAGCACGAACTGCTCCTTGACGACGATGTTGTCCGAATAGCCGCCAAGGGTATTTTCGCCACCGAACACGGGGCCGTTGTAGGTGCCGGTAAAGCCGTTCTCGCAGTATTGCTCCTCGCCCTCGGCGCAGGAGGCGCAGTGCTGGCAACTGTCGACCATGCAGCCGACCCCGGCCAGGTCGCCGACCTTGAATTTTTTCACATGGGCCCCGACCGCCGTTACGCGGCCGACGATTTCATGGCCGGGGACCGAGGGGTACAACGTGTTGTTCCACTCATTGCGCACGGTATGCAGGTCGGAGTGGCAGACGCCGCAATAAAGAATGTCGATCTGCACATCATCCGCCCCCGGCGCGCGACGTTCGAAGGTAAAGGGCTTGAGCGCATCCTTGGAGTCCCGAGCCGCGTAGCTGTAAGTCTTGGCCATTTCGTTCACCTGTGTGATCTGACGGTAGAGGTCAGTGGACCAGCGTAGACGCTGAACCGTTCAACCGAGCACATGCATACAAGCCCTTCGTCGGGTTTGCGGCAATAGTGAAGCCGAGCCCTTTCCCTCTCACCCCAGGAGTTTTCCATGAGCACATTCGTTGCCAAAGACGGTACCCAGATCTACTTCAAGGACTGGGGCAGCGGTAAACCCGTGCTGTTCAGCCATGGCTGGCCGCTGGATGCCGACATGTGGGAATACCAGATGGAATACCTGAGCAGCCGCGGCTTTCGCACCATCGCGTTTGACCGCCGCGGTTTCGGGCGCTCTGACCAGCCGTGGACCGGTAACGACTACAACACCTTTGCCGACGATATCGCCCAATTGATCGAACACCTGGACCTCAAGGACGTGACCCTGGTGGGTTTCTCCATGGGTGGCGGCGACGTCGCGCGCTACATCGCCCGCCATGGCAGCGCCCGTGTCGCCGGCCTGGCGCTGCTGGGGGCGGTGACGCCGCTGTTCGGTCAGAAACCGGACTACCCGCAGGGCGTTCCCGCCGATGTGTTCGACGGCATCAAGGCCGGCCTGCTGAAAGACCGTGCGCAGTTCATTGCTGATTTCAACCCGGCGTTCTTCGGCATCAACAAAGGCCAGAAAGTCTCCGACGGCGTACTGACCCAAACCCTGCAGATCGCCCTGCTGGCGTCGCTCAAGTCGACCGTGGATTGCGTCACGGCCTTCGCCGAGACCGACTTCCGTGCAGACATGACCAAGATCGATGTGCCGACCCTGGTGATCCACGGCGATGGCGACCAGATCGTGCCGTTCGAAACCACCGGCAAGGTGGCAGCCGAGATGATCAAGGGTGCCGAGTTGAAGGTCTACAAGGATGCGCCGCACGGGTTTGCAGTGACCCACGCCCAGGCCTTGAATGAAGACCTGCTGGCGTTCCTCAAGCGCTGAAGCGCTTAGACTCCCTTCTCCTTATTTTGGCCGGGCTTGCCCGGCCTTTTTTTGCTCAGGCAACACGTTGACCGAGGGTGAAGCGACCCGGCCCGGCGATCAGGATGCTGGTGAAAATGATCAACAGCAGCCAGCCGAACTGCCCTTCAAACAACGTCCATTGCGGATGCACCACGAGCATCGCGATCAGCAGCACCGCGAGGATCGGCAGGCAGGCCAGGCGCACCAGCACCCCGGCGATGATCAGCAGCGGGCACAACACTTCGGCGAAAATTGCCAGCAATAGCGTGACGTTGGCCCCCAGGTGAAACGGGTCTTCGATCAGCTTTAGCTGTTCGCTGTAACCCAACAGCTTGGGCAAACCGTGTACCCACAAGAGGAACGCAGCCGCGCTGATCCGCAAAAACAGGAGGCCGAGGGCCTGGTTTGTTGATTCATTCATAAACACCCTGCATCCGTAAAAAATCATCGACATCGATTGTGTTCGCCAAGCTGGGTGTACGCTTGCATGTTTGTGCTGAACCGCCCGCCGCTCGATGCGGTCCCAAGCCATACGCTCATCGCTACAGGAACTCTCGAATGACGCTCCCGAAAGAAATGACCCTGATAGAAATCACCCGCCCCGGCGGCCCTGACGTCCTGCAACCGCGCCGGGCCGATGTACCGGCGGCAGGCCCGGGCGAGATCCTGATTCGGGTGCAGGCTGCCGGGGTCAATCGCCCGGACGCGTTGCAACGCGCCGGCAAGTACCCGATGAAACCCGGCATGAGCCTGATTCCAGGGCTGGAAGTGGCGGGTGAAGTGGTGGCGCTCGGTGACGGCGTCAGCGAGTATGCCCTCGGCGACAAGGTGTGTGCCCTGACCAATGGCGGCGGCTATGCCCAGTTTTGCGCGGTGCCCGCCAGCCAGGCGCTGCCGATCCCAGAGGGTATGGACTGGATTCAAGCCGCCGCCGTGCCGGAAACCTTCTTCACCGTGTGGGCCAACCTGTTCGGCCTCGGCGACGCGCACACAGGCCAGCGTGTGTTGGTCCACGGCGGCACCAGTGGCATCGGCACCACCGCGCTGATGCTCTGCCGCGAGTTCGGCATCCAGGCCTTCGCCACTGCCGGTAGCGCCGACAAATGTGCGGCCATCGCCAAGCTGGGCGCCGAACCGATCAATTACCGCGAGCAGGATTTCGCCGACGTCATCGCGCAAAAGACCGATGACAAGGGGGTTGATGTGATCCTCGACATCATGGGTGCCTCGTACCTGAACAACAACCTCAAGGCCCTGGCCATGGACGGTCACCTGGTGATGTTGGGCTTTCTCGGGGGTGGCAAGGCCAATGACGTCGACCTGCTGACGATCCTCGCCAAACGCGCGGTGATTACCGGTTCACTCTTGCGCGCACGCAGCAAGGAGGAAAAGGCCGCGATTGCCGAACAGCTGCGCGAATACATATGGCCCGTGCTGGCCGCCGGGCGTTGCCTGCCGATCATCGACAAGGTCTACGCATACACCGATGCCGCCCAGGCCCATGCGCGGATGGAAGGTGGGGAGCATATCGGCAAGATTGTGTTGCAGGTGGCGTGACACCTAAACAGTCGCCTTGATGCAGGAACTGTCGGGCCTTGGCAGGGCTCGACAGGTTCCACAAAAACCGGCCTTTGCGACCCAGTCGACAAGCTATTCGGCATGCACCGGGTAATCGATATAACCCACCGCATTACCGCCATACATCCCCTCCGCCCGCAGCGGATTCAACGGCCAGCCATTGAACATCCGTTGCGGTAAATCCGGGTTGGCGATGAATGGACGCCCGAACGCAATCAGGTCGGCCAGCCCCGCGTCAACCAACCGCGCACCGCGCTCAGCGGTGTAACGCCCGGCGTAGATAATCCGGCCTTGGAAGGTGTCACGCACGGCCTGACGGAACGTGTCGGGCAGGTCGGGCGCGTTGTCCCAATCAGCTTCGGCAATGGAGACGTAGGCGATGCCCGCCGCTTGCAGCACCTTGATCGCTTCGAGGTAGGTGTGGTGCGGGTCGTCTTCCACCAGGCCGATGTACACCCGGTCCTGGTCGGTGCCGCTGAACAACGGCGAAAAACGCACACCAAGACGTTCCGGTCCAACCACCTTGCTGACCGCCTCGACGATCTCACGCAAAAAGCGCAGACGGTTGTGCAGCGAACCACCGTACTCATCGTCGCGCTGGTTGGCGTGGGCCGAGATGAACTGGTTGACCAGATAACCGTTGGCCGCATGGATCTCCACCCCGTCAAACCCCGCGTCCAGCGCATTGCGTGCGGCCTGTGCGTAATGCCCGACCAGTTCCTTGACCTCAAGGGTGGTCAACGCACGGGGCACGGGCGGTTGTACCAAGTCACCCACGCCAGGCCCGGTGGCGATAAACGCCTTCGCTTGCTCGGCCTGGATCGCGGACGGCGCGATGGGCGCGGCGCCGTCAGGCTGCAACGCGTTATGGGACACCCGGCCCACATGCCAGAGCTGAGCGAAGATCACCCCGCCTTCGGCATGCACCGCGTCGGTGACGGTGCGCCAGCCATCGATCTGCGCCGGGGTGTAGATGCCCGGCGTCCAGGCGTAACCCTGGCCACGCGGCTCGATCTGCGTGCCCTCAGTGACCATGAAACCGGCCGAGGCACGTTGACGGTAATACTCAGCCATCAACTCGGTGGCGATATCGCCGGGTTGCGCGCTGCGTTGGCGCGTCAGCGGTGGCAGCACGACACGGTTCTTCAAGGTGTGGTGCCCGAGTTGTATCGGGGTACTTAAAACACTGTGGGTCATTCGAAATATTCCAAATTCAGGACGAACGAAAGCGTCGGCGGCTCCTGAGAGCCGCCAAGCAATGAAGCAGTAAAAGTGAGGGATTAACTTACGCGGTGAGTTTCAGCAGGGCCTTGGCCACATCGCTGGAGCTGGCGGGGTTCTGCCCGGTGACCAGCAAACCATCTTCAAGCACAAAGGATTGCCAATCGGCGCCCTTCTCATACTTGCCGCCCAGCGCCTTGAAATCGTTTTCAATCAGGAACGGCACCACGTCGGTCAGGCCGACTGCGGCTTCTTCCGAGTTGGAGAAGCCGGTGACGCGACGACCCTTGATCAGCGGCTCACCATTGACCGCCTTGACGTGGCGCAAGGCGCCCGGTGCGTGGCAGACAAAACCGATGGGCTTGCCGGCACGCTCGAACGCCTCGATCAGGGCGATGGACACCGGCGATTCCGCCAGGTCCCACAGCGGGCCGTGGCCACCTGGGTAGAACACGGTGTCGAAGTCGGCGGTGTTGACCGTGTCCAGCTTGACGGTGCTGGCCAGGGCCTGTTGCAACTCAC
>NZ_JAKNRV010000031.1:0-26263 GCF_023072625.1 Pseudomonas emilianonis | reverse complement strand
AGAAGTCATCGCCCGCGTCGAAGGCGACAATGTGTACGGCAAGCTGAAATTCGAATCCGGTGCGCACCGGATTCGAATTTCAGCTTGCCGTACACATTGTCGCCTTCGACGCGGGCGATGACTTCTTTATAGCCGCCGTGTTCGCCCTCGTTCTCGGACAGGATCTCGACGCGCCAGCCGCGCCGTTCGGCATAGCGCGAATACATGCGGAACAGGTCGCCGGAGAAAATCGCCGCCTCGTCGCCGCCGGTGCCGGCGCGGATTTCGAGGAAGACGTTGCGCCCGTCGTTGGGGTCCTTGGGCAGCAGCATGCGTTGCAGGTCGCCTTCGAGCTCGGCCAGTTTGTCTTTGGCTTCACGGACTTCTTCCACGGCCATTTCACGCATGTCCGGGTCGCTGTCCTTGAGCAGCGCCTGGGCGCCTTCAAGGTCGGCCTGTACTTTCAACAGGTTCTGGTAGGTGACCACAATGGGCTCAACTTCGGCGTATTCCTTGGAATAAGCACGGAACTTGGTCTGATCGGAGATGACCTCGCCGTCGCCGAGCAAGGCGGTCAGTTCTTCGAAACGGTCTTGGAGCACGTCCAGTTTGTTGAGCAGTGACGCTTTCATTGCGATTTTTTATCCGAAGAGCTATCTGACGCGCCCTCACCGAGGGCAAAGAGTTCCTGCGCCATGGCCAGCGCATCGAGGCGGCCTTCGGCAGTGAGTTTTTTCAGTTGCACGCTGGGGGCGTGCAGCAATTTGTTGGTCAAGCCACGGGCCAGTTGCATCAGCACGTCTTCGGCGTTGCCGCCATTGGCCAACAAACGCTGGGCCTTGCTCAACTCCTCGTCGCGCAGGCGTTCGCCCTGTTGACGATACGCCTTGAGCACGTCCACCGCTGCCAGTTCGCGCAGGCGCACCATGAAATCTTCGGCGCCGACGCTGACCATTTCCTCGGCAGCCTGGGCCGCACCCTGGCGACTCTTGAGGTTTTCGGCGACCACTTCGTGCAGATCGTCGACGCTATACAGGTAAACGTCGTCCAACTCGCCGACTTCCGGCTCGATATCGCGGGGAACGGCAATATCGACCATGAAGATCGGCTTGTGCTTGCGCAGCTTCAGCGCGCTTTCCACCGCGCCTTTACCCAGGATCGGCAACTGGCTGGCGGTAGAACTGATCACGATGTCGCTGCGCACCAGTTCGGCTGGGATGTCCGCCAACAGCACGGCGTGGGCGCCGAACTGTTCGGCCAGGATGCTGGCACGCTCCAGGGTACGGTTGGCGACGACAATACGCTTCACGCCGAGGTCGTGCAGGTGACGGGCGACCAGGGTGATGGTCTCACCGGCACCGATCAGCAAGGCCTGGCTGCGCTGCAAGTCGCTGAAAATCTGTTTGGCCAGGCTGACGGCGGCAAATGCCACGGACACCGGGTTTTCTCCGATGGCAGTGTCGGTGCGCACCTGCTTGGCGGAATTGAACGTGGCCTGGAACAGGCGCCCCAGCAGCGGCCCCACAGTGCCAGCCTCACGCGCCACGGCGTAGGCGGATTTCATCTGGCCGAGGATCTGCGGCTCGCCCAATACCAGCGAATCGAGACCGGACGCCACACGCATCATGTGACGAACTGCCGCATCGTCCTCATGCACATAAGCGCTCGCGCGCAGGTCGTTGACGTCCAAATGGTGGTAATCGGCCAGCCAGCGCAGTACGACATCCGCTGAAAGATGCTCCTGCTCTATATAAAGCTCGCTGCGATTACAGGTCGAAAGGATCGCAGCTTCGCGGCTGTCGGTGAGTCGGCAGAGCTGCTGCAAGGCCTCAACCAACTGCTCAGGCGTAAACGCCACGCGCTCGCGCACGTCTACGGAGGCAGTTTTGTGGTTAATACCGAGTGCAAGGAAGGCCATTCAATATCGCTGATGATGTCGGAAAGCCGACAATTGTCCTACTTCGATAGATTCAGAACAACCACCGTCGTCTATTGTCCCTATGCGTTGTGCCTATAAAGGCATCCATTGAGACTCGGTTATGTTTGGCCGAAGGCTTGTGTCATGATGATCCGACCGCAGGTAAGTCGTCCTCTTCCTATATGAATAGATCCTCCGCGTTGCTCCTTGCTTTTGTCTTCCTCAACGGCTGCCAGGCCATGGCCCCCGTGTCGCCGGACGGTACACCGCCGGTGGAAGAGAGCACCCCAGCCCCTGAAAACCCCAAGGTTTACTCCTCGTTCAGCGAAGAAACGGTGTACAGCCTGCTGACCGCAGAACTGGCCGGCCAGCGCAATCGTTTCGATATTGCGCTGGATAACTACGTGACCCAGGCCATCAATACGCAAGATCCGGGCATCTCGGAGCGGGCGTTTCGCATCGCCGAGTACCTGGGGGCCGATCAGGCCGCACTGGACACTTCGCTGATCTGGGCGAAAAACGCGCCGGACGATCTGGAAGCCCAACGGGCGGCGGCCATTCAATTGGCGCGCTCCGGGCGCTATGACGACTCCATGGCCTATATGGAGAAAGTCCTGCAGGGCAAGGGCGACACTCATTTCGACTTTCTTGCGCTGTCGGCGGCCGACACCGACCCGGACACGCGCAACGGGCTGATGAAGAGTTTCGACCGCCTGCTGCAAAAACACCCGAAGAACAGCCAGCTCGTGTTCGGCAAGGCCTTGCTGCTGCAACAGGACGACGAAGCCGAAGCCGCGCTGAAGCTGCTCGAACAGAACCCGCCGGAAGAAGGCGAGATTGCGCCGATCCTGCTGCGCGCCCGCCTGTTGCAGCACCTCAATCGCGGCAAGGAAGCGATTCCGCTGCTGGAAAAAAGCATCAAGAAATACCCGGACGACAAGCGTCTGCGCCTGACTTACGCGCGCACGCTGGTGGAGCAGGACCGCATGGAGGACGCCAAAGTGCAGTTCGCCAACCTGGTCCAGCAATACCCGGACGATGACGAATTGCGCTACTCCCTGGCGCTGGTGTGCCTGGAAGCCAAAGCCTGGGACGAGGCCAAGGGCTACCTGGAAGAGCTGATCGAGCGCGAAAGCCACGTGGACTCGGCGCACCTGAACCTCGGCCGCATCGCCGAAGAAAACAACGACCCCCAGGCCGCCCTGCTCGAATACGCCCAGGTCGGTCCCGGCAACGACTACCTGCCCGCCCAGTTGCGCCAGGCCGACATCCTGATGAGCAACGGTCGCACCGACGAGGCGGAAAAACGCCTGGCTGCGGCCCGCGAGGCTGAACCGGACTATGCGATCCAGCTGTACCTGATCCAGGCCGAGACTTTGTCGGCCAACAATCAGGGCGAGCGCGCCTGGAAAGTCTTGCAACAAGCCTTGCTGCAATACCCCGACGACCTGAACCTGCTCTACACCCGCGCGATGCAGGCGGAAAAGCGCAATGACCTGGCACAGATGGAAAAGGACCTGCGCCTGATCATCAAGCGCGACCCGGAAAACGCCATGGCGCTCAATGCCCTGGGTTACACCTTGTCCGACCGCACCACGCGTTACGCCGAAGCGAAGGTGCTGATCGAACAGGCCCACAAGCTCAACCCGGAAGACCCGGCCGTACTCGACAGCCTGGGCTGGGTGAATTACCGCCTGGGCAACCTGGACGAGGCTGAGCGCCTGCTGCGCATGGCGCTGGAGCGCTTCCCCGACCAGGAAGTCGCTGCACACCTGGGCGAAGTGCTCTGGGCCAACGGCAAACAGCGCGAAGCCCGACAAATCTGGGAAAAGTTCCTCAAGGAACAACCCGAAAGCCCCATCCTGCGCAGCACCATCAAGCGCCTGACCGGTTCCGAGACCCTTTAAGTTTATGTTCTTGCGCCACTTTATTGTTTTCAGTTTCATCGCCTTGCTCGCCGGTTGTGCGGGCTTTGGCGCCCGCGAATCCGTTGAAGGCCAGGGCAGCCCGGCGCAATGGAAACAGCACAAGGCACAGCTCAGCAGCATTGATGGCTGGCAGATCGAAGGAAAAGTCGGGGTGCGCGCGCCGAAAGATTCCGGCAGCGGCACCTTGTTCTGGCTGCAACGCCAGGATTACTACGATATCCGTCTGTCCGGCCCGCTGGGTCGAGGCGCCGCCCGCCTGACCGGCCGACCGGGGCAAGTCAGCCTCGAAGTGGCCAACCAGGGTCGCTACGAAGCCGCCTCCCCGGAGGCGCTGCTGGAAGAGCAAATCGGCTGGAAGTTGCCGGTGTCGCATCTGGTCTGGTGGGTACGCGGCTTGCCCGCACCTGACAGCAAAAGCCGCCTGAGCCTCAATGGCGATAGCCGCCTGGCCTCCCTGGAACAGGACGGCTGGAAGGTCGAATACCTGAGCTACGTGCAACAGAGCGGTTATTGGCTGCCTGAGCGGATCAAACTGCACGGCACCGACCTTGACGTCACGCTGGTGATCAAGGACTGGCAACCGCGCAAGCTGGGGCAATAACGTGAGCGTAGAGAAACTGACCCTGCCCTCCCCGGCCAAACTCAATCTGATGCTGCACATTCTGGGTCGCCGTGAAGACGGCTACCACGAGTTGCAGACGCTGTTTCAATTTCTCGACTACGGCGATGAACTGACGTTCGCCATACGCGACGATGGCGTGATCCGACTGCACACCGAACTCAAAGGCGTGCCCCACGACAGCAACCTGATCGTGAAGGCCGCGAAAAAACTTCAGGCACAATCCGGCTGCACGCTCGGCATCGACATCTGGATCGATAAAGTCCTGCCCATGGGCGGCGGCATCGGTGGCGGCAGCTCGAATGCCGCGACCACACTGCTGGGTCTGAACCACTTGTGGCAGCTCGGCTGGGACCTCGATCGCCTGGCCACGCTGGGCCTGACCCTGGGTGCTGACGTCCCGGTTTTCGTGCGCGGGCACGCTGCTTTTGCCGAGGGCGTGGGGGAAAAACTCACCCCTGAATACCCGGAAGAGCCGTGGTATGTCGTGCTTGTCCCGCAAGTATCTGTAAGTACAGCAGAAATTTTTTCAGATCCACTGTTGACACGTAACTCTCCTCCCATTAAAGTGCGCCCCGTTCCCAAGGGAAACAGTCGAAATGACTGCTTACCGGTTGTAGCAAGGCGTTACCCAGAAGTACGTAACGCTTTGAATTTGTTAGGTAAATTTACCGAAGCAAAATTAACCGGCACTGGAAGTTGTGTGTTTGGGGGCTTCCCAAACAAAGCTGAAGCTGATAAAGTCTCGGCCCTTCTTACAGAGACCCTTACAGGGTTTGTAGCAAAGGGAAGCAACGTTTCGATGTTGCATCGCAAGCTGCAAAGTCTGCTCTAAAAGGAACCGAGTACTGGGTACTCGTTGCAACAGATACAGGGGCGTCGCCAAGCGGTAAGGCAGCAGGTTTTGATCCTGCCATGCGTTGGTTCGAATCCAGCCGCCCCTGCCATTTTCCTTTACTCATCCAGGTTACCCTCAGCCTCTAGGTACTGCGCGTGTCCAAGATGATGGTCTTTACGGGGAACGCCAACCCCGATCTGGCTCGACGTGTCGTTCGTCAGCTGCATATCCCTCTCGGTGACATCTCTGTCGGTAAGTTTTCCGACGGCGAAATTACCGCCGAGATCAATGAAAACGTCCGCGGTAAAGACGTCTTCATTATTCAGCCGACCTGCGCTCCGACCAACGATAACCTGATGGAACTCGTCGTGATGGCTGATGCCTTCCGCCGCTCCTCAGCGACTCGAATCACAGCTGTAATCCCTTACTTTGGTTATGCCCGTCAGGATCGCCGTCCGCGTTCCGCACGAGTGGCTATCAGCGCGAAAGTCGTGGCTGACATGCTCACCGTGGTAGGCATCGACCGTGTTCTCACGGTTGACCTGCACGCTGACCAAATTCAGGGGTTCTTCGATATTCCGGTAGATAACATCTACGGCTCCCCCGTATTGGTGGATGACATCGAAGACCAGCGCTTTGAAAACCTGATGATCGTGTCCCCGGACATTGGTGGCGTCGTGCGTGCACGGGCTGTTGCCAAATCCTTGGGCGTTGATCTCGGGATCATCGACAAACGCCGCGAGAAAGCCAATCACTCTGAAGTGATGCATATCATCGGTGATGTCGAAGGGCGTACCTGTATTCTGGTTGATGACATGGTCGACACCGCCGGCACCCTGTGCCACGCGGCTAAAGCCTTGAAAGAGCACGGTGCGGCAAAAGTCTTCGCCTACTGCACGCACCCTGTGCTGTCGGGCCGAGCGATCGAGAACATCGAGAACTCAATGCTGGACGAACTGGTGGTGACCAACACCATCCCGTTGTCCGCTGCTGCTCAAGCCTGTTCGCGTATCCGTCAACTGGATATCGCACCGGTAGTTGCCGAAGCGGTTCGCCGCATCAGTAACGAAGAATCGATCAGTGCGATGTTCCGTTAAGGGTCAAACCAACGGATCACCTCACTGACGAAAAGCGCCCCGCCCCAGCATATTGTTGGGGCGGGGCTTTTTTGCCCATATCGCCTTTAGCGCTGGTCGCAAACGCTGGGGCGAATGTGGTTATTTTGGAGATACAACATGAACGAATTTATTCTGAATGCTGAAGTGCGTTCCGACCTGGGGAAAGGTGCGAGCCGCCGCCTGCGTCGTCTCGCAAGCCTGGTTCCAGCTGTAGTTTACGGTGGCGAAAAAGCCCCTGAATCCATCAGCATGCTGGCTAAAGAAGTTGCCAAACTGCTGGAAAACGATGCGGCCTACAGCCACATCATCTCGCTGAACATCGGCGGCACCAAGCAGAACGTCATCATCAAGGCGCTGCAACGTCACCCAGCTAAAGGCCACGTGCTGCACGCTGACTTCGTTCGCGTCGTTGCCGGCCAGAAACTGACCGCCATCGTGCCTGTGCACTTTGTTGGTGAAGAAGCTCCTATCAAGAAAGGCGGCGAAGTTTCGCACGTTGTTGCCGAGATCGAAGTGACCTGCCTGCCGAAAGACCTGCCTGAGTTCATCGAAGTCGACCTGTCGGCCATGGAAATCGGCGAAATCATCCACCTGTCCGACCTCAAAGCCCCTAAAGGCGTTGAGTTTGTCGCACTGGTTCACGGTGATGACAAAGCGGTTGCCAACGTTCACGCTCCACGCGTTGCTCCAGAAGCTGAAGAAGGCGCTGCAGAGTAATTCACTCTGTATTGCCGGAGCTTGAGGAAACATCGCGGACCGAAACGTAGCGAGAAAGCGGGCGATAACGCGGCGTTTACTCTTGGGTAAATGATCTCTTGTCGTCCACTTTCGCCGCACTCAGGTCGGCAATGTTATCCACAACTCCAAAGGAAGGGCCCCTGTCGTGACTGCCATTAAACTGATCGTTGGCCTGGGAAATCCAGGCGCCGAATACGAACAGACCCGGCATAACGCGGGGGCCCTTTTTGTTGAGCGCATCGCCCACGCCCAAGGTGTAAACCTGGTGGCCGATCGCAAGTATTTTGGCCTGACCGGACGCTTTTCGCATCAGGGTCAGGATGTTCGTCTGTTGATTCCCACCACCTACATGAACCGCAGCGGCCAGGCTGTCGCGGCGCTTGCGGGGTTCTTCCGGATCAAACCCGAAGAAATCCTGGTGGCCCATGACGAACTGGACCTGCCACCCGGCGTTGCCAAGCTCAAGCAAGGCGGCGGGCATGGCGGGCACAATGGCCTGCGCGACATCATCGCGCAGTTGGGCAATCAGAATACCTTTTACCGTCTGCGGCTCGGCATTGGCCACCCAGGCGTTGCCAGTATGGTTTCAAATTTCGTCCTGGGTCGTGCGCCACGCGCCGAACAGGAAAAACTCGATGCCTGCATCGACTTTGCCCTCGGCGTGCTGCCGGATATCCTCGCCGGGGAATGGAACCGTGCGATGAAAAACCTGCACAGCCAGAAGGCCTGACTCTTTTCCGAGGGGAAACACCATGGGATTCAATTGCGGCATCGTCGGCCTGCCCAACGTCGGCAAATCCACCCTGTTCAACGCGCTGACCAAGTCCGGTATTGCGGCGGAGAACTTCCCCTTCTGCACCATCGAACCCAACACGGGTATCGTGCCGATGCCGGACACGCGCCTGGATGCACTGGCGCTGATCGTCAACCCCAAGCGCGTCCTGCCGACCACCATGGAATTCGTCGACATCGCCGGCCTGGTGGCCGGCGCGTCGAAAGGTGAAGGCCTGGGCAACAAGTTCCTGGCCAACATCCGCGAAACCGATGCCATCGCCCACGTGGTCCGCTGCTTTGAAGACGAGAACGTGATTCACGTCTCCAACAGCGTCGACCCGAAACGCGACATCGAGATCATCGACCTGGAACTGATCTTCGCCGACCTCGACAGCTGCGAGAAGCAACTGCAGAAAGTTGCGCGTAACGCCAAGGGTGGTGACAAGGACGCCGTGGTCCAGAAAGGCCTGCTGGAGCAACTGATCGCTCACTTCACCGTGGGCAAGCCGGCACGCAGCCTGATGAAGACCATGAGCGCTGACGAGAAGGCCGCGGTCAAGGGCTTCCACCTGCTGACCACCAAGCCGGTGATGTACATCGCCAACGTCGCCGAAGACGGCTTCGAGAACAACCCGCTGCTCGACGTGGTCAAGGCCATCGCCGACGAAGAAGGCGCGATCGTGGTTCCGGTGTGCAACAAGATCGAAGCGGAAATCGCCGAGCTCGATGACGGCGAAGAAAAGGACATGTTCCTCGAGGCCCTGGGCCTGGAAGAGCCTGGCCTGAATCGCGTGATCCGCGCCGGTTACGAAATGCTCAGCCTGCAAACCTACTTCACCGCCGGTGTCGAAGAAGTCCGCGCCTGGACCGTCAAGGTCGGCGCCACCGCGCCACAGGCTGCCGGCGTGATCCACACCGACTTTGAAAAAGGCTTTATCCGCGCCGAAGTGATCGCCTACAACGACTTCATCCAGTACAAGGGTGAAGCCGGTGCGAAGGAAGCAGGGAAATGGCGCCTGGAAGGTAAGGAATATATCGTCAAAGATGGCGATGTGATGCACTTCCGCTTCAACGTCTAAGCGTTGTCGGAATCAAAGAAGCCGCGTTTATTCGCGGCTTTTTTGTGGGTGTTATATCGACCCGCTCTGCGCGACTAGAACAGATAGCCCATGCTGATCACGGCGCCACCACCGGCCTGCACGCCAGCGTTCATGCCGGCCATGACTACCGCGCCCTTGGCCGACTGCAGCAACTGCCGGTTGACCGTGGCGGAGGCAATGAGCGAGGTCGCCGGGTTGGAGCTTAGAACCGCCGCCAACGCGAGCAGCTTGGGATCAAGCCCGAACAAAAGCGCCATGGCCGAACCGCCGACCACCAGCCCCGCCCCCACTTCGGTATACAGGCAAGGCCCGGTGATGTCGTCACTGGTCAGGTCACGGCCGACCAGGGCGTCGCTGACAAACACCATGCCAGTGCTGGGAAAAGCCTCCGCCGCACCGGCTGCCGCTACGCTCTTACCCTTGACCTGGATATTGATCTTGCCGAAACGCGGCAGGCGCGCGCCAAATCCGACCCCCACCCCGACGCCGCCGTAGCGGTAGCTGACGTTCTCGCCCTGGGGCGAACGCAGGATGATCGAACCGCCACTGCCCGCCACCAGAGCTATGGTCAGACCGCCACCGCTGGCGGTCTGATACTGCCAGCGACTGGCATTGAGTGGGATCGGGATGTTGTAGCTCATCGTTCAAAGTCCTTTATGTGAATGAACTGCGCCGCGACCGCGCTGACCGATGCCCCTTAACAGCCCGGCAAGAGTGAACAGCAGCCCCATACAACCGAGTAACCCGGGAGTGGCCCACAGTGCGGCAGGGGTATCGACCACGGCGCTACTGGCCGGCTGCTCGGGCAGGTAATACACCCGCACCGGCTGACCCTGCTGATAGCCAAAAATAAAGCCGCCCTGGGGGTAGGAAATCTTTTCACCACTGCGGGTGGTGAAGGCGATCTCGGGATGCGAACCACCGGCATTCAAGCGGCTGACGATGCCATCGGCGGTCTGTGCGTGGGCGAGGAATTCGCGTCGTTCAAGCGTGAGATTGACAGCAATGCCCAACAAGACGATACCAATCAGGGCAAAGAGCAGCCCCTGAAGCATCTTCCCGAGGCGTGACGGGGTGAGGTTAGCCATGGCTTGTCTCGGTATTCGTCCATGAAAGAGGGCGGTCAGGATAACAAGAACCACCGGGAGGTGCCTGTGCGACGCGGCAGATAATGCATGGCCAATGCTAGAAAAAAAGCATTGGGCGGGTGACCAGACCTTCCCAATGCCAAACGACCTGATTTTATTTGCCTTGAATCGCTTAACCCAGGGTGTTCAGACACACCACCTTGGGCTGGGTCATTTCCTCATAGGCAAAGCGCACCCCTTCCCGGCCGAGGCTGCCGTACTTGGAGCCGCCAAACGGCATCGCATCGAAACGATAGTCGGACGAGTCGTTGATCATCACGCCACCCGCCTCGATCCGCCGCGCCGCCCTCATCGCCGTCGCCAGATCATTGGTGAAGATCCCCGCGTGCAGGCTGTATTCGGGTTCATTGGCCAACGAAATGGCCTCATCGAAGGTTTCGAAAGGCTGCAACACCACCACTGGGGCAAACACTTCGTTGCGCCACAGGCGACTGGCATGATCGACGTTTTCCAGCACGGTGGCGGCGTAGCACGAGCCCTGGCGCCGGTGGCCGCAAAGTAACCGGGCACCTTCCTTCAACGCTTCGTTTACGACCTGCTCGGCATTCCGCGCCGCTTGGGGGGTAATCATTGGGCCGATGTCGGTGCTGGCAAGCAATGGGTCGCCGGTCACCAGTTTCTGCGCCAGGCTGACGAAGTGCTCGCGGAACAGCTCGTAGATCGAGGCCTGGATCAGCAGGCGCTGAGTGCCGATGCAGTTCTGTCCCGCCGCCCAGAAGGCCCCGGACAGGCAACTGTCGACGGCGGCCGCAAGGTTGCAGTCCGCCATGACGATCACCGGCGCATTGCCGCCCAAGTCCATGGCGAGCTTCTTCAGGCCGGCCGTGCGGGCAATCTGCTCGCCGGTGACGAAGCCGCCAGTAAAGGAAATCATCCGCACCTCACGGCAGGCGACCAAGGCCTTGCCCAGTTCCGCGCCGCCGGTGGCGACGGTGACCACCGACTCGGGCAACCCAGCCTCAACCAGATACGAGACCAATTTGATCGCCGACAACGGCGCCAGCTCAGACGGTTTGAGAATCACCGCGTTGCCGCCGGCAATGGCCGGACCGAGCTTGTGTGCCACCAGATTCAATGGATCGTTGTACGGGGTGATCGCCACGATCAGGCCCAGCGGCTCGCGGGAGAACCAGCCCTGGCGAGACTCGGAGCCCTCATAGGCATCGAACGGCACCACTTCCCCGGCATTGCGCCTGGCCTCTTCAGCAGAAAGTTTGAGGGTGTTGACGCAGCGTTTGACCTCTTTTTCCGCCTGTTTGAGGGTCTTGCCGGCTTCTTCGACAATCAGCCGGGCAAATGCCGGGGCATCGCGTTCGATGTGCAAGGCGGCCTGTTCGAGAATGCGTGCCCGACGATGACGCGGCAGTTCGGCGCAGGCTTGCGCACCGCTACGACCCTGCACCAGCAACTGCGGCACTTGCGATGCACAAACATCCGCTACGGTCCCGATAACAGTCCCGTCAAAGGGGTTGAAGACTTCGATGTGCGGCGCCACGGCAGCCAGCGCAAGACTCGATCGTTTCACAGGCGTTCTCCTAGTTGTGCGCAACAGACTGATGGATGCTGATGATGTCCGACAGCAACGCAAACGCTGTTTCCGTGCGCCCAGCTCCCGGCCCCGAAACCGTCACCGCGCCGAGCAGATCAGTGGCGAACGACACGGCATTGGTGGCGCCGCAAATAGCGGCCAGCGGATGATCATGGTTCAACAGGCGCGGCTCGACACTGGCACTGACCGAACCATCGGCATGACGCGTGGCGGCGCCGATCAGCTTCCAGCGTGCCCCGTCCTGCCGGGCTTTTTCGATGTCGCCAAGGCCGAGTGAGGAAATACCGCTGCAACTGACATCGCTCACGTTCAGCTTGGCGTCCAGCAGTTCGTTGGCCAGAATTACCATTTTCAGACGCACATCGTGCCCCTCGACATCCGCCGTTGGGTCGGCTTCGGCATACCCCAATGCCTGTGCCTCACTGACCGCCTCGGCAAAACCCAGGCCGCCTTCCATGCGGGTCAGGACGAAGTTGGACGTGCCGTTGAGAATCCCCTCGAAACCGACAACCGAACTGCCCGCCAGCAACTGCCTGGCGAGGCGGATCACCGGTGTGCCGCTCATCACCGAACCTTCGTATTCAAAGGCGACGTTATTGCGCTGGGCCAGGTCTTTCAGCTCGCCACCGTGCAGGGCAATCGGCCCCTTGTTGGTGGTGACCACATGTTTGCCGTTCTCCAGCGCCCAGCGGCAGAACGAAGTCGCCGGCTCGCCATCCACCGGGTTGGTAAAGGTCGCTTCGGCAATGATGTCCGCACCGGAATCCTTGATCACCGCTTCGTTGAGGGCTATGGCTTCGCCCCCCGGCAGTTGCGCGAAGGCCCCCTTGACCGCCGGAAGATTGGCCAGCAACGCCGCATCCAAGCCGTCGCGATCGATCACCGAACCGAGGAACAGATCAGTGACGCCGACGATTTTCAGGGTAAAACCCAGTTCGTTTTTCCAGCTGTCGTTACGCTCGGCAATCAGCTGAGCCAACGCCCGGTTGACACCACCGAAGCCGACCAGCGCCAGTTTGTATTCAGTCATATTTTTATTGCCCTTGATCTGCGTGATGGGTTGTTGGGCACTAGATTAGGGACGCGTCCTGGGCAGTGAAATATGCCAATTTGCTCTATTTCATGGGCGTTTTGACCAGTGCCTGGGCAAAGCGTCCGGGCATAAAAAAAGCCAACCGAAGTTGACTTTTTCACAGCAAAAAACCGGCTAGACGACAGACGATAAAACGAATGAAGTCACCGTGTTTTCCACTCCCGGCAGCGCGGAGATTTCATTCCAGACCTTATGCACCCGCTCCGGGCTCGCAGCGCCGACGCGCAGCATCAGGTCGAACTCGCCGCTCATGACATCGCACGCGATGACTTCCGGTATTGCCCGCAAGGCCTGCAGCACATCCGCGCCGCGCATGCGGTCGTAGCGATAGACAAAAATCACCGCATTGATGCTCGAAGAGGCTTGTCGCCCCTCCCCCGTGCGCACCGTATACCCCTGTATCGCACCGTCGCGCTCGAGCCGTTCGATCCGTTGGCGCACGGCATTGCGCGACAGATTGACCTTGGTCGCCAGCTCGGCGTGGGCCGCCCGGGCATTGAGCCGCAGCTCGGCGATGATACGTTCATCGAGCGGGTCCAGAATGCGCTTCACTTGACCTCCTGTGGCAACGCCGTCACAGCGCGCCGAGCAGCTGATGGATGGTGTCGAGGTCGTCCGGTTGAATCCGGTAATGCTGTGCCGGTCCCGGCTCTGCGAGCGGGCTGTGTGGCGCCGGCGTGCCGATCCCCAGTTCGCCGAGCAGCACGGCTGATTTGGCCGGTGAGATTTCCCCCAGGGTGACCATCGGCGCGACCAGGCTGCGGCGGTACAGTCGAGCTGCCAGGACGCCGGTGGCGGTGTGAGGATCAATGACGTAACCGGTGTCACGGTACAGCGAGGTCATTTCCTCCAGGGTTTCGTCATCGCTGACC
Organism: Pseudomonas emilianonis; assembly: GCF_023072625.1. Taxonomy (NCBI): domain Bacteria; kingdom Pseudomonadati; phylum Pseudomonadota; class Gammaproteobacteria; order Pseudomonadales; family Pseudomonadaceae; genus Pseudomonas; species Pseudomonas emilianonis. Next base: position 12,589 of record NZ_JAKNRV010000031.1, on the reverse strand, counting down.
GCGTAGGAGTCGATGATCATCCGCGCCTGCAACCAGCACTCGTTGGCGATGGTCATCTCGCCGCTGGATTCGAACGCGGCCATCAGCGCGCTCACCGCCTGATCGTCATGCCCGTAGAGCTCCCAGAGGAAACGTTCAAGGTTGGAAAAAATCGACAGGTCCATGGCCGGCGACACCGTCTTGTTGGTTCGCAACCTGGAGTAGTGGTTCTTCAGAAACAACTGATGCAATGCGTCGTTCTGATTGGTCGCAACGATCATCTGGGTGATCGGCAGGCCCATTTTCTGCGCAATGTAACCGGCATAGACCTCGGCAAAACTCGCGGCTGGCACGCTAAAACCAATCAGACGCTGAGCGCCTCCCAGTTGCAGCACGGCGTGGAAATAAAACACCAGTTGCGCCAACACACTGACCCAGTTGCTGGAGTTGAAACTGATTGCCTCATGCTGCGTGCATGGCCACTGCCGGAACAGCCGGTTCACGATGGTCTGGCACTCATCGAAGCTACCGTTGACGGCGAACGTGTGGACATTCGGGTGAGCCACCGCCTGCAGATGCTGCAACTGATTCTGTGGTACGCCGGACGCCGGATAGAACACCACCACGACGGTGTCGTTACAGTGCTTGAACGCCTCGATGGCCGCCAGCCCGGTATCACCGTTGGTAGCGCCGAGCACCACCGCGCGTCGCTGGCGTTTGTGCAGAAAATACTGCACCAACTGCGCCTGCAACTGGGCGGCAAAATCCTTCGAGGAGCGGGTAGGCCCGTGGAACAGCTCCAGCACCCACTCGTTGCGGTCGACCTGATGCAAGGGCGCCACGGAGCGATGGCTGAAGCGGCGGCTCGCCTCTTTAAGCATGCGCTTGAGATCCACCTCAGGGATGGCCCCACCCACAAACGGACTCATGACCCGAAAGGCCAGTTCGTCATACGGCAAGATCGACCAATTGGCCATGTCCTGGGGTTCGAACAGCGGCAACTCGAAGGGCACGAACAGTCCGCCGTCCTCGGCAATGCCGGATAACACGACCTTTTCGAAATCGACCTGGATGGCCGAATTTCGTGTACTCACATAGCGCATGGTTGACCCCGGCCATTCATTTGTAACGATGTGCCTGCTCGACCAGCCAGGTAGAAAACATGACCGCGTCGGGATGCTGGTCGGCACCCGAACCGCGTACCAGATAAAACGATTCGCTGGCTTCGATGCGCTGGGCGAAGGGTTCAACCAGACGCCCGTCCTGGAGCATCTCGTCGACCATCGAGGAGCGGGCCAGGGCAATCCCCTGCCCCAACTCGGCCATGCGCAAGGTGCAGATCAGCGTGTCGAACTGCATGCCGGTCGACGAATCGACGGTGTCCGCTCCGACCATGTTCAACCAGTAACCCCAGCCCTCTTCGTAACCCAGAACATGCAGCAACGGATGGTGGGCCACATCGGCCGCGACCTTCAGCGGCGAGCGCGCCATCAGGGCGGGCGAGCAGACCGGAAACAAGGTGTCCCAGGTCAGGCGTTGCGAGACCAGGCCGGGCCATTGACCATGCCCCCAGCGAATTTCCATATCGTCTTCGCCATCCAGCTCCTTGACCCAAATGTTGCTGATATAGCGGATGTAGACATGGGGATGGGCCTGACGAAAGTCGACCAGTTTGGGCGCCAGCCAATGGACGAAAAACGCCAGGCTGCCACGCACCTTGATCGGCCGGCGTTTGTGCTGGCCAAAAATCTCGTTGGTCCCCACCGCCAGCCGAGTGATCGCATCCTGCACCACCGGCAGATAGGCTTGGCCTTCCTCGGTCAGCCCCAAGCCACGGGGCAAGCGCTTGAACAGCGCCACCCCCAGATGGCTTTCCAATTGGCGGATCTGCTGGCTGACCGCGCCCTGGGTCAAAAACAGTTCCTCGGCGGCGTGGGTAAAGTTCAGACAGCGGGCAGACACCTCGAATGCCCGCAGCCAGTTCAATGGGGGTAGCGGCTTTTGCTTCATGGTCTGGACCTCATTGACGCCCCCCGCACCGAGCACGCTTGCCCACCCTGTCTAGAATGCATCGGACGGTTGTGCCAAGGGGGCAAGCGACAAGCGTTGCTCGCGGCTCTTGCGGGTAATGTAATACACGAAGTAGCACCAGGCGATGAATGGCAAACCGAAGTACAGCGCCACCCGCTGCTCGGGGTCGAAAGCGATCCCGACGCAGGCCAGGCTGCAGCAGACCAGCGCTCCCAGAGGCACCCACGGATAACCCCGGACGCGGAACTTGAGGTCGCGGACATCACCGCCATTGGCCACATAGTGACGGCGGAACGCGATCTGGCTCGCGGCGATGCTCATCCACACCACCACGACCGCTAGCCCGGAAATCGACACCAGCGCCAGGTAGACGGTGTCAGCGGCAAACACGCTACTGAGCAACGAGGCGCCGCCGCCGAACATGCTCAATACGATGGCATTCAACGGCGTCCCCATGCGGGTCAGGTTAGAGAACTGCTTAGGCAGGTGGCCCTGGTCGCTTAAGGTCCAGAGCATCCGCGAGGCCGCGTACAACCCGGAGTTGGCCGCAGACAACAGCGCCGTGATGATCACGAAGTTCATGATGTCGGCGGAGTAAGGAATGCCGATGTAGGTGAACACCGTGACAAACGGGCTCTCCACCAAACCGGCCTGCTCGCGGGGCAACAGCGTCGCCAGGACGAAGATGGTGCCGACGAAAAAGATCGCCAGACGCAACACGGTCGTGCGAATGGCCCGCGGCACATTGCGCTGAGGGTCCTTGGTTTCACCGGCAGCGATACCGATCAACTCCGTACCGGAGAAGGCGAAGGACACCGCCAACAGGGTCATGGCAATCGACATGAAACCGGTAGGGAACAAGCCCTCGCGGGTGAAGTTACCCAGGCCAGTGCTGTGCGCCTGATCGATATGCAACAGGCCGAGAATCGCCCCGCCGCCGATGATCAGGAACACCACCACCGTCACTACTTTGATCAAGGACAACCAGAACTCGGTCTCGGCAAACAAACGCACCGAGATCACGTTGGTCAGGAACACCACGCCAGCGAACAGCGCACTCCAGATCCACACCGGCGTGTCCGGGAACCAGCGCACCATGAGGATACCGGCGGCGGTGAATTCCGAGCCGATGGCCACGGTCCACGTCAGCCAATACAGCCAGGCCACGGTGTAGCCGGTACCCGGGCCGAGAAAGCGCGTGGCGTAGGTGCTGAAGGAGCCGGTTTCCGGCATCTGCACCGCCAACTCGCCCAGGCACATCATGACCATGTAGACCATGAGCGCGCCGATGATGTAGGCAATGACCGCACCTAACGGACCGGCCTGGTTAACGGTGTATCCGGACGTGAGAAACAGCCCGGTACCAATCACGCCGCCCAATGCCAACATGACAATATGGCGCGTCTGCATTTCCTGTTTGAAACCGGCACGCGGGTTGAGTTGTTGTTCTTCTATGGACATGGTTGTTCTCATGAAAGGTGGCAAGGCACGCATTAACGTCTGCGTAGAGTTACTGGGCAGAGTCAAAAAATGTCGCCACTGGGTTTTATTATTATTCCGCTTCATGAACGCCTCACTAACGGCCCTGTCGTGAGGGAGTAACGTTAAAACTTCAGTTGGCTACCTCAGTGCACGTTTGATTGATTGAGGGCTGTTTACTTGCTGGTAGCTGTTCACCCCGTGAATGCCTGACAAAGGCAAACGCCTGCTGCAGATCGTCGAGCAAATCATCGGTGTCTTCGATGCCGACGGAGACGCGGACCAGCCCTTCGGAGATACCCAGGGCCAGACGTTCCTCCAGCGTGTTCTCCACATGGCTGGTGGTCCGAGCCGGGCCGTAAATGGTTTCCACCGCGCCCAGATTGCCCGCGCAGTGAGCAAAGCGCAGGCGCGGCAACAGCACCTTGACCGTGTCCATGCCACCGACCAGGACAAAACTGACGATGGCGCCGAAACCGGACATTTGCGCACACGCCACCGCGTGGTTCGGGTGGCTGGTCAAGCCGGGATAATTCACCGACGCCACCAACGGTTCGGTGCAGAGGAACTCTGCCAGGGCGCGGGCACTGTGTTGCTGCTGACGCAGACGCAGCACCAGCGTTTTCATGCCACGGATGATCATGTAGGCCGAGAAGGGATCGAGCGTCGCACCGTTGATTTCGCGGTAATGCCGCACCTTGTCCATCAACGCTTCGCTGCCGCATACCAGGCCGCCGAGCACATCGCCATGACCACTGAGGAACTTGGTCGCGCTGTGGATGACCACGTCCACGCCCAGCGCCAGCGGGTTTTGATTCAGCGGTGTGGCGAAGGTGTTGTCCGCCACCACCACGGCACCGACGCGCTTGGCCGCAGCGACCAGACGCTGGATATCGAGGATTTTCAGGGTCGGGTTAGTCGGTGTTTCCAGGTACACCAACTGGCAGCCTTTGGCGATTTCACGCTCGATCTCCTCGTGATCGAACGTCTCGCACAAGCTCACCTCGACGCCCATGCGCGGCAGGAACTCTTCGAAAATCTTGTTGGTGCCGCCATAGCTGTCCTTAGTGGACACCACACGATTACCGTGGGCCAGGAAGGTGTAAAGCACACTGCTGATCGCCGCCATGCCACTGCTGAAGGCCACGGCGGACTCGGCACTTTCCAACTCGCGGATTTTTGCTTCGAGGGTCTCGACCGTCGGGTTGCTCATGCGGCTGTAGATAAAGCCCGGAGCCTTGCCCAGAGCAACGTCGTACCAGACGTCGATGTCGTCGTAACCGTAAGCGGCACTGACCACGATAGGTGTTTGAGTGGCATTGTAGGGGTGCCTGACTTGCTCCCCTCCCCAGACCGCTCGGGTCCCCGCTCCGGCATTTTCAAGCCTTGCGCTGTCAGGTTTATTGTTCATTAAGACTACTCGCACTGAGAGTGGTAAAGGGTGAGTCATTAACCGGATCTGGCGGCCAATATATTGAAAACCCGTGCGCCCGAGAAACGATGTTATCGGTGCCAAAGGGCGGCTTTTTTTAATGGCTATCAATGTGCGGGGTGAGGAGGGCCAGCCCTGGTGGTTTTTTGTGCGGGTAGTGGGCTGTCTAGCCGGCTCATTTAACGTGCAAACGTTGATTACGGTAGAAACCGCACTATAAAAAGGGCGATGCATCAAGAGAGTGAAACATCGCCACACATTATAAAATAACAAGAATTCCAGAACACACACCGCAACATACCTGCGCCCCCATCAAACTTCCCAACTATTCTTCATCACTCTAAGATTTATCTTACACTAAGCACAGGCAACTACCCCGAGCAGCACTTGCAACTTTATAGTTCTTGCGGTTCAAATACCCGAGCTACTCTACAGCTCAAGCAGCGCATCATGACAACACTAAGGTTTCCTGTTTAACTGCGTGCCGGCCCATAGGTTAATTGCCCCCTGAAGTGGCAACAGTATCGGAGCACAACACTATGTCGACGCTCTGCGAAAACGGTCCTATAACGGACATGGCCTTTAGCGATTGCCCGGTCATCGAAATGACGGTCAACAACACGGCCGTTCTCGATATCGACATTCTGCTATTGGGAGAAACAGGCACAGGTAAAGATACGTTGGCGCAACGCATACACCACCTGTCCCATCGCAAAGGAAACTTCGTTGCAGTTAACTGTGCTGCCATCCCGGAAACCCTTGCCGAAAGCCAATTGTTCGGCGTCAACAGCGGCGCCTATACGGGCGCCATGCAATCGCGGGCGGGGTTTGTCGAAGCCGCCCATCTGGGCACCCTATACCTCGACGAAATCGACAGCATGCCGCTGTCGCTGCAAGCCAAGCTGTTACGTGTATTGGAATCGCGCGGGGTCGAACGCCTGGGTTCCACACGATTTATCCCAGTAGACATGCGTGTAATCGCATCGGCCCAGCAAGCCTTGCACGACATGGTCGAGCAAGGCACCTTCCGCCGCGACCTCTACTTTCGCTTGAATGTCGTCAATATCCACCTTCCGGCCTTGCGGGACCGGCGAGAGCGGATTATTCCCTTGTTCCTGAGCATGATTGAGCAAGAGGCCGAGCACTTCCGGCTCGCCGCACCTTCGCCCCCCGGCAAGCAGTTATTACAACAACTGCTGTGCCATCCATGGAAAGGCAACGTGCGCGAGCTGCGCTCGACGGCCAAGCGTTTCGTATTGGGCCTGCCACCGCTCTCAGCAGCGGTAATAAACCGACACGACCTTGAAATGAACCTAAAGACGCGATTACAACAAATGGAGAAATCGCTGATTGAAGAGTCGCTTCGTCAACACGACCACTGTGTGGATAGTGTGGCAATAGCGTTAGGCGTCGCCAAGCGAACGCTATACCACCGAATAAAGCATTTGGGAATATCACTAAGCTGAGACCCCACGCCCCGACTGAACGTAACTACATCTTTTGAAACATACCCTCCCGCAACACATGGAACGCATGAACCACTTGAGCCACATACGTTATGGAACAGCGATATAGGTATGCAACCGCGTCTTTTATATATCGCTGAATCTAGTGAGACTAACGTTAAGTACGGAGAAAAAAACATGACTATCGGTTCGATTGGCTCGTATTCTGGCGCCTCCTATGCTGGCGCTAACGGTGGCGACATTTCTGCAGAAGAGACAGATGCGGCTTTAGATGCTGCAGAAGCAAAGAAGCGCAAAGACGGCGTAAAAAACGCTTTTAGAGCGGCTGATAACGCTAATACCAGCGGTATTAAAGCAGCCTCTGACATGCTCCGTCTGTAATAGCTGAACCTTTGCTGACCTTCCCGACAGGCTATGCCGGGAAGGTCACACCGCCACGAGCGTTGTCAGCAACAACCCTAAACACGCTCATCTTCTAACCCTTATCTAACAGGGGCAACATGATGATAGGAAGCATCCGCTCGACTGAAACCCATCAACTCCCTGGCGCCTCCGGAACACAGGAGGCATCCACCTCGGCCACCGATGTAAACTTTTTCAACTCAACTCTCACGCCTTCCTCACTCCCGAGTACGGCGATCAATCATGCGATGCCACAGAGCATGCTTTCCGAGGCCGCAGGCAAGCTGAATTCCGTGACTGAGCGTATGACCAAAAGCCTGCGTGCATTAAGCAGCAAGAACAAACTGGACGAGGCGCGAAAATATCCAGGCCAACTTTCCGATGCACTCCTGCTGACGCATATGTTATCGAAGAGCGTCGGTAAAACCGCGCAGTGCATCGATAAAATCAGCAACTTGCAGTAGGCCAAGATGACTCGCCCGCTGCTTATCCTCGTCATCCTGTCGCTCTCATTCTTGCTCAATGCCTGCAGTGACCGTGTCGAACTTCATCGTCAGTTAACCGAACAGGAGGCCAACGAAGTCGTTGCCGAACTGGCAGACAAACATATCCGCGCCACCAAAGTTCCCGCGAAAGATGGCGTTGTCGTGGTGGTCAACGCCACCGATATCGGCCGCGCCGTGCGAACGCTGGAGGCCGCCGGCCTGCCTCGGGTCGCGCGCGCGACACTGGGCGACACCTTTCGCAAAGAAGGCGTGATCTCTACGCCGCTTGAAGAGCGCGCACGCTACATCTATGCCTTGTCCCAAGAGCTGGAAACCACGTTATCGAACATCGATGGGGTCATCGTGGCTCGCGTACACGTGGTGCTGCCCGAGCGCGTCGCTCCGGGAGAACCCGTACAACCCGCATCCGCCTCGGTGTTCATCAAACATGACCCCCGACTCGACCCCGACAACATCAGGGCCCGTGTGCGCAGGATGGTTGCGAGCAGTATCCCGGGGATGACCGCAGCAGTGGAAAACCCGCAAAAACTGACCGTCGTCTTCGTACCTGCGACCGCCTATTTGGAGCAGCAAAAACTGGCTTACTTCGGGCCTTTCCTGGTGCCCGGAGATGACATCGGTTTTTGGCGGGCCAGCGTGATATTCGCACTGGTCGCCTTGGCGCTGATGCTTGCGGGGGGCGTGTTCTGGCATAGACGCACACAACGAGCCGCACACGCGCTGCCGGACGGCCCATCCCTGGATGCGCCTGTCCATGCACGCAATGAGTAATCTCTCATGGGCCCAATGGTGGTCCACGCCTTGGTTGTGTGCCCACGAAGACTGGAAAAACCCCGATCAACACGCCGCGCTAACTGAGCTGCATCGCAGCCGGCAGGTCGTCGCGGGCACACCTTATGGCGTGGCCCCGTGCCTGCCGCCAATGCCCGATCCCGCACTCCTGCAACTGGCACTCGCCTCAGCGAATCAACTCGACCTGGGGCTCGCACTGATTGACGGCATCTGCCGTCCCGCCTATGCAACAGCACTCGATGACAACCATCGGCAGTGGTGCAATAGGCTGTCCAAGGCCCTGCCCCTGGATATGGTGCAGCCCGACAATGACCCGCTGCAATTGCTCCGCGCCTGGGTCACGCCGGCCACCTGGCAGCGCGTCAGGTTGCGCTTTCCTCGCCGGCGCATTTTGGATCTGGAAGAAAAGGCGCTTTCGCTCGGTGACTCCCATAGCCGCCTCGACACCCTTTGGCATGCGGTGGTGTGGCGTATTGGCGCGATGAACAGGAACGGTAGTGCTGCTGCCTCAAAGGGGCACGGAGATTAACGATGTTATGTCGATATAAAATCAACTCGCCAGGCGGCGCGCCGCCCCTGCCGGGGAGCATGATCTCTTGCGAAACACTGGCGAGCTACACACAGGTCAGCAGCGTGGTGGATCAGGCAAAGGCCGAGGCCAGACAATTGCTGAAGGCGGCACACGCCCAGCGCGAAGAGCTGCTCGAAAAAGCCAGCCTGGAAGTATGGCAACGTGCCAACGCGCAACTCAAACGCTGGGAAATCGAGCGTCAGGCCTTGTGTGACAACCTTGAACGATACGCCACCGCCATCGCCAACCAGGCCATTCACCTGCTGCTTGAAGACACCCCCGCCCCCCAACGCATGGCGGCCCTGATCAAGCAGTTGCTGGCGAGCCATGTGCCAGCGGTCAAGGCCGCATTGGTTTGCCATCCACTCGAATTGGAGGCGGTGCGGGCCTGCCTGGCCAACCGCGGCAGTACGCACTGGACACTGCGCGCTGACAATACGATCAAACCGCAATCGCTCATATTGAATACCGAAGAGGGGGACTTTCGGATCGACTGGACGTCCTTGGTCAACCTCTTCCTGAAGCCTGACGACAGCCATTCAAACGATGGGCTTTAAACACACTTAATGAAATATAAATTGCCACCCATGGAACCAATTCGACATACAAACCAAAAAGGAGAACATCCCAACGGAGTAATTCCATGAACTATTACGACGGTTATACCAATCGGCTTCTAAACGACGCACGGGTGGTTAAAAGAGACCTCACCCAAGCAGCAGAAAGCAATTCCGGGGCGGACGAAGACATGGCGTTTTTTTTCGATCTCGTCGCCAAGCATCGAACCTCCGAATACGTCTTCAATGAACACACCCGCGTAAAACATATGCTCCTGAAGTCCGGCCTGGACAGCGGACAGTAGATTGAAAGCGCTGCTGGCCGAGTGCTTGAGACGCGGCACCGGAGAGTTAAGGCTATTCGAAAACAATGACGAAATTGTCCTGCGTCATTGTTCGAGCAGCCTGTTGCTAAGTGTTCAGCTAACACCACTTCGCCCAGATAAATCACTGCTGATGACCTGGCTGCGACTGGGCGAGGTCAGCCTGGATCACTTTCAGGGCGCTCTCGCTCAGGCGCCCGCCAGTGGCGCGCTCTGGCTGCTGCATTGCCTGCATGACAGGCACGACGAACAGCTGCTGCAGCGCTGTCTCGAGTCCCTGCTCAACCAACGCGATACCTGGCGCGCCACCGTCGCGCGCCTTCACAGAGCGGCGCCTCAACGCAACCCCACCTCCCTACGTTCGTTGCTGTACTAATCAGAGAAGCCTCTATGCACAACAAGATCCACAAGCGCGACAGCTTGCGCATTGACCCGCCTGAAACCTCATCCAGACGCGCCGATTGGCGGTGCCTGATCGCCCTGACCTGCTTGCTGGCCCCGGCGCAATACGCCCTCGCCGCCATCCCCGCAGAATGGAAGAACACGGCATACGCCTATGAAGCCCAGTACAAGCCACTACGTGAAGTCCTCGAGGATTTTGCCCAGACATTTGGCACCCAACTTCAGATCGAGGGCCTGCTGGAGGGCAACGTCAATGGCAAGATACGCGCCAATACCCCGCAGTCGCTGCTCGACAGGCTCGGCGTAGAGCACCGCTTCCAGTGGTATCTCTACAACAACACCCTGCACATCAGCACCCTTGATCAGCAGGAGTCCGCACGCCTGGAGGTGTCGTCCGAAACCATTGCCGACCTCAAGCAAGCACTGACCGATATCGGCCTGCTCGACAGTCGTTTTGGCTGGGGTGAATTGCCGGAGGACGGCGTCGTCCTGGTCTCCGGTCCCCGGCGCTATATCGAACAGATCAAGCAGTTCAGCAGCCAGCGCCGCAGCGGCGAGTTGCGCGAAGCCGGTGAAGTGCCGACGCCACTCAAGGAAATCTACGGTATCTGCCTGTTCCAGCCGCCCAGCGGTGACATTTACGCGATCGCCAACGGCAAGGACGGCACCTTCCTGCAATACCGCCTGAGCGCGCCGGACGGCCGGGTGCAGGGCGAGCTGGTGCGTCAGTTCAAGGTCGACAGCCAACCCGAAGGCTGCGTGGCCGACGACCAGCGCCAGCGCCTGTTCATCGGTGAAGAAGATGTCGGCGTCTGGGCCGTCGACGCCCGTGCCGATCAGCCGGCGACGCTGACCAGCGTGATCAAGGTGGGTGCGCAACTGCATGCGGATGTCGAGGGGCTGGCGCTGTACCAGAGCGGCGCGCGCGATTACCTGGTGATCTCCAGCCAAGGCAATGACAGCTACCTGGTGGTGGATGCCGAACCGCCGTTCGCCGCCCACGGCGCCTTTCGCGTCGGCTTGAACGCTGAAGCCGGGATCGACGGCGCCTCGGAAACCGATGGCCTCGAAGTCACCGCCGTCAACCTCGGCGGGCCGTGGAGCCAAGGCATGCTGGTGGTGCAGGACGGGCGCAAGCGCATGCCCGAGCAAACCCAGAACTTCAAGTTCGTACCCTGGCGCGATGTGACTGGCGCCCTGAAATTGCCGTGAGCCGTCATCACCCGGTCATCACTTTTTAATCGAATAGGAGTTCACCACCATGCACGCGACGATGGAACATATGACGATCTGGGGTTTGATCAGCGGCGCCAGCCTGTTGGTCAAGGCGGTGATGGTCACTTTGCTGTTGGCGTCCTTGCTCAGTTGGTGCCTGATTATCCAGCGCGGCAGTGTGCTGCGGCGCCTGGAGCGCCAGTTGAACGGGTTTGTGCCGCGCTTTCGTGCCGCACCGGACGTGCAGACGCTGTACCGCGACACCGTGCAAGCGGGCGAGGGCGGCGTGGCGACGATCTTTATCGCCGGGGTCCAGGAATACCAGCACCTGCACAGCCACGATCCGGCGGTGCTGGAAGGGGTGGAGCGCGCCTTGCAGGTGGCGATCACCGAGCAGGAAATCGAGCTGGAAAAAGGCCTGCAATTTCTCGCCACCGTGGGCTCGGTCAGCCCTTACATCGGCCTGTTCGGCACGGTGTGGGGCATCATGAATTCCTTTCTCGGCTTGTCCCAGGTGCAACAGGCCACGCTGTCTACGGTAGCGCCGGGCATCGCCGAAGCCTTGATCGCCACGGCCATTGGCCTATTTGCCGCCATCCCGGCGGTGATCGCCTACAACCGCTTTTCAGCGCGCAGCCAGACGTTGCTCACCCGCTATTACGCCTTCGGCAATGAACTGCAAGTGCGCCTGCATCGCAGCCTGCGCGGCATGCCGAGCCACCTGGCCACGGCCGCCTGAACAGGAGCAAGCCCATGTTAACCAGACCGCAACGCAAGCACGGGCCCAAGGCCGAGATGAACGTGGTGCCTTACATCGATGTGATGCTGGTGCTGCTGGTGATCTTTATGGTCACCGCGCCGATGCTGACCCAGGGCGTGAAGATCGAACTGCCCAAGGTCGCCGCCGAGGCGCTGGCCTCCGACACCCGTCTACAGATCCTCACGCTGTCGGTAAAGGCCGACGGCGGTTACTACTGGAACCTCGGCGGCGAGCTGGACACGCAGCACCAGACCGACAGCGCCGTGAGCCTGGAGGAGATGGGCGCCAAGGTCATGCAGGTGGTGGCGGCGCGCAGTGATACGCAGGTCTATATCCGCGCTGACGAAGACGCGGGTTACGGTCGCGTGGTCGCAGCGATGGCGGTGTTGCAAAAGGGCGGCGTCAGCAACCTGGGGTTGGTGACCGAGGCCCCGCAATGACGGCGATGATCATGCACAGTTCGACCCTGGTTATGGCACCTAGGGATTTCAACGGGTGGTGGCGCAAGTGTATGGCTGCGAGTCTGGCCGTTGCGCTGCATGTGGGCGTGGTAGCCGCGCTGATGCTGGGCTGGTCGCCGGAGAAACCGAGGGTGCAAGCGCCTCAGGTGATGCACACCCAACTGGTGATGCTGCCGCCGGCACCGGCACCGGCGCCCGAACCGGTGGCTGTAG
>NZ_JAKNRV010000319.1:0-5997 GCF_023072625.1 Pseudomonas emilianonis | reverse complement strand
GTATGATCAATACGCCGGGGATGGTCAGCGCATCGGCATGGTGTAGGCGGTCCACAAAGTCATGAGTGTCGCCCAAACGCCTGGCGCATGCCCTGAAGCACAACCTGCGCAAGGGGCGCGGCTCATGAATGGCCTGGAACCGGCGATGCAAGGCCTCAGCGCCTTCACCGGCCAGGCCGGCGGCCAGCAATGGTCGCTGAGCCTGCAAACCCTCCTTCTGCTCAGTGCCATGGCGTTCCTGCCAGCGGTGTTGCTGATGATGACCGGGTTCACCCGGATCATCATTGTGCTCGGCCTGCTGCGCACGGCCATCGGCACCACCTCGGCGCCGCCGAATCAGGTGCTGCTGGGGCTGGCGCTGTTTCTGACGTTTTTCGTCATGTCGCCAACCCTGGACCAGGCCTACGAAACCGCCTGGCAGCCATTCTCCCGGGACGAGATCACGGTGGAGCAGTTTCTCGACAAGGGCAGCCAGCCGTTTCGCACCTTCATGCTGGCCCAGACCCGCCAGGGCGACCTTGCGTTATTCGCGCGGTTGGCGCGCATCGACGACCTGCAAGGGCCGGAGGATGTGCCCATGCGCGTGTTGCTGCCGGCGTTTGTCACCAGCGAATTGAAGACCGCGTTCCAGGCCGGTTTCACCATTTTTATCCCGTTCCTGATTATCGACCTGGTGGTGGCGAGCGTGCTGATGGCGCTGGGCATGATGATGGTGCCGCCGTCCACCATCTCGCTGCCGTTCAAGCTGATGCTGTTTGTGCTGGTGGACGGCTGGCAGTTGCTGCTCGGTTCCCTGGCGCAGAGTTTTTATACCTGATGAGGACGTAGACGATGACGCCGGAAATGGTCATGGACCTGGCTTACAAAGGCATGCGCATGAGCATGATCGTGGCCGCGCCCGTGTTGTTCGTGACGCTGTTTGTCGGCTTGCTGGTGAGCCTGTTCCAGGCGGCCACGCAGATCAACGAATCGACCCTTTCGTTTATCCCCAAGATCATCGGCGTGTGCGTGGTGCTGGTGATCGCCGGGCCCTTGATCATGGAAATGCTGGTGGACTACACCCGGACGCTGTTCACCAGTTTGCCCACGCTGATTGGCTGACGCGCCTTGATCGAGGTCAGTTCGGCGCAACTGCAACTGTGGCTCACCAGCTTTTTCTGGCCGTTCTGCCGCGTGCTGGCGTACCTGATGAGCGACCCGATCCTGGGCCACAAAAACGTCTCGAGCCAGGTGAAGGTCGGCCTGGCGATGCTGCTGGCTTTCTTGCTGGCGCCCAATTTGCCGGCGCTGCCGGACGTAGCCCTGTTCTCCTGGGCCGGGCTGGGGGTGACGGTGGAGCAGGTGTTGATCGGCATGTCGCTGGGCATGGTGATGCGCGTGACGCTGGCGGTGGTGGAGATGACCGGCGATATCTGCGGTATGCAGATGGGGCTGGCGTTTGCCACGTTCTTTTCCGCCGACACCAGCACCAACAGCCTGGTGCTGTCGCGCTACCTGGGCATGATCACGATCCTGATGTTCCTCGCGCTGGATGGCCACCTCATGGTGCTTGAGCTGCTGGCGACCACGTTCAAGACGCTGCCCATCGGGCACCTGCGCTTTGACCCCAACGCCTGGAACCTGATCGCCCGCTACGGCAGCACGATCTTTCTCACGGGTCTGTTGCTGGCCTTGCCCATGGTTGCCACGCTGCTGATCATCAACCTGGCCATGGGCATTCTCAACCGGGTGTCGCCGCAGTTGACGGTATTTTCGGTGGGCTTCCCGCTGACCTTATCCGTGGGCCTGATCCTGCTGATGGTGGTGATGGGCGACCTGGGACCGTTTCTGGCCAGCCTGCTCACCAATACCCTGCACTTCATGCAGTACCTGGTCGACAACATGACCCTTGCTTGACTCATGTGCCACGGTCCAAGTGTGGGAGGGGGTTGGCTCCCGATGGCGGTGTTTCAGCCAATGCATCTGGCGACTGATCCAGCGCAATCGGGGGCAAGCCCCCTCCCACATTTTTGGATGTGATCGAGCAGTGATATGGGTGTCGCTGCGATGTTTTCGGTGGGCTTCCTGCTTTCCTTGTTCGTGGGCCTGATTCTGCTGATGGGCAACCTGGGGCCATTTCTGTCCAGCCTGTTGCCACGGTCCAAATGTGGGAGGGGGCTTGCCCCCGATGGCGGTGGTTCGGCCAATGTATCTGGCGACTGACCTGCCGCTATCGGGGGCAAGCCCCCTCCCACATTTTTAGATGTGATCGAGCAGTGATGTGGGTGTCGCTGCGGTGTTTTCGGTGGGCTTCCTGCTGACCTTGTTCGTGGGCCTGATTCTACTGATGGGCAACCTGGGCCCATTTCTATCCAGCCTGTTGCCACGGTCCAAATGTGGGAGGGGGCTTGCCCCCGATGGCGGTGGTTCGGCCAATGTATCTGGCGACTGACCTGCTGCTATCGGGGGCAAGCCCCCTCCCACATTTTTAGATGTGATCGAGCAGTGATATGGGGGGCGCCGCAGTTGAGGGTGTTTTCGGTGGGCTTGATTCTGGTGATGGGACTATTTCTATCCAACCTGCTGCCACGGTCCAAGTGTGGGAGAGGGCTTGCCCCCGATGGCGGTGTTTCAGCCAATGCATCTGGCGACTGATCCAGTGCAATCGGGAGCAAGCCCCCTCTCACATTTTTTAGATGTATTCGAACAACGACATCTTCTGCAGGCTGACGAAGGTCTGCTGCGCCGCCTGCAGTGCCACTTGCAACGCGGTGTACTCGGTGACCGATTCGGTGTAGTCGGCATCCACCAGCCCCGACAGGCGTTCGGTGTAGCTCAGTGCCAGGTCGTCGCCGATGGTGTCGAGTACCTCCAACTGGTTAAGCCGCGAGCCGACGGAGGTTTGCACCGTGAGCACGTTGTCCTGGGCGTTGCTCAGTTGGCGGCTGGCGGTGGACAGTGTGTTGTTCAGGTTGGCTTGGTCGGCGTCGGTTTCCACCGGGGTTTGCAGCACCGAGATCAGGTTTTTCAGGCTGGCGAACAGGTCCGGGTCGGCGTCGGCGGCCTTGCTTACGGTAATCGAGTCGCCGTCCACTGGGGTGCCGCTCAGGGTCAGGGACAGGCCGTTGACTTCCAGGGTATCGCCCGAGGTGTACGCCACCGGGGTGGCGCCGTCGAGGCTGTATTGCGCGGTGCCGTCGGCGGCGGTGCTGAAGGTCAGGCTGAAGCCGGTGCCGTAATTGGCGTCCTGGGTATCGGTAATGGTCGGGCCGCTGAAGGTCACGCTGCCGCTGTTGTCGCCGGCCTCGGCGATAAACCCCGCCGAACTGCTTACCGAGAGGAAAATCGTCGCCCCAGTATCGCCGCTGGCCATGCTCTGGGTGGAGCTGACCTGTTGTTTGATCGCGTTGTCGTCGCCCTGGTACACCAGATCGCCATTGGCATCGGTGGCAAACGCCGGGCTCTGGCTCTGATAACCGGAAAACAGATAGTTACCGTTACTGTCCGTGGCGTTGGCCAGTGTCACCAGGGTGTCGTACACCCCTTGCAGCGAGGTGGCGATGGACTCGCGGTCGGCGTCGCTCAGGGTGCCGTTGTTGGCCTGCACGATCAGCGCCTTGGCGCTGGTGATGGCATCGTTGATGCTGTCCAGGGTGCTTTCCTCCTGGGACAAGGACGTGCTGATGGTGCTGCGCGAGTCGGCATATTGCGTATTCGCGGCGATGGCCTGGCGCACGTTGACGGCCTGGGCGGCGGCCAGCGAATCATCCGAAGGGTTGACCACCCGGGTGCCGCTGGACACTTCCTGGGCGGCGTCCTGGTAGGCGCTTTCCTGGGCGAGCATCGAGTTCAGGCTTTGGTTGTAAATCGTCGCACTGCTGAGGCGCATGGCGTCGCTCCGCTCAGAAAGTTATCAGTTGATATCGAGGAGGGTGTCGAGCAGGGACGTACCCACTTCGACTACCTTCGCGCAGGCCTGGTAGTACTGTTGGTAGACGATCAGGTTGGCCGCCTCTTCATCCAGGTTTACCCCCGATTCCGACTGTTGCAGCGAGGTCAGTTGCTCGGTGAGGCCCGACTGGGTTTCCAGTTGCCCGGCGACCCTGCTGGCGGTACTGCCCACGTCGCTGACCAGTGCCGAGTAGGTCTGGCTGAGGGTCTTGCTGCCGCCGACGATGCTGTCGGTTTGCAGGTTGAGCATCGCCAGGGCGTTGCTGTTGTCGCTGCTGCCGGTGGAGGTGCCTGCCGCGATCAGGCTGCCGTCGCCGGTCAAGGTGCTGAAACTGCTGGCGGCGTTGCGCGTGGGCAGTACCAGGAAACTGTCGCCGTTATCGGCGGTGCCGCTGATGGCCACGTTCATGCCGGCGAAGGTCAGGCTGTCGTTGTTGGCGTCGTAGGTCGAGGTGACGCTGGCGCCGGTGTCGTTGCGGGTCACCGTGTAGCCGTCGGTGTCGGAATACTTGACGGTGTAGTCGGTAGCACTCAGGGCGCTGACATCGTCGGTAAAGGTCGCGCTTAGCGTGGCGTCGCCGGTGTTCTTGGTGTTGCCATAGATGCTCGGGTCATCCACCGAAAAGAATGCACTGCCGGTGTCGCCATTCAGGTCGATACCCGAGGCTTGCAAGCTGTTGAAGGCTTGGGTCAGGCTCACTGCCAGGATGCCCAACTGGTTTTGCGCGTCGTTCAGGCTGGTGTCGCGAAAATCCATCAGGCCGCCCAGGGAGCCGCCTTCGAAGGTGGAATCGTCGAGTACGGTGGTGTGGCCGGCGGCGTCGACGTAGGTGACTGCAGTTTGGGTCGGGTCGCTGGCTGAGACGGCGGTTTGCAGATCGAAGCTGTCATTGCCCGACACCAGCGCCAGGCCGTTGCTCAGCGCCACGTTGTAGCTGCCGTTGCTTTGGGTGGTGACGTCCACGTCCACCAGTTCACTGAGCTGGCTGACCAGCAGGTCGCGCTGGTCGAGCAGGGCGTTGGAGGTCGAACCCAGGGCGTCGGACAGGCTGATCTTTTTGTTGAGGCCGGCGATCTGTTCGGTGAGGTCGTTGACCTGGGTGACCTGGTCGCCGATCTGGCTGTTCACGTCGCTGGCCATGTCGTCCAGGTAGCTGCCCAACTGGGTGAACTGCGAAGTCAGGGTTTGTGCGGCGCCGACCACTTCTTCGCGCGCGGCGGTGTCGCTGGCGTCGGAGGTCAGGGTCTGGATCGATGAGAAGAAGCCTTGCATCAGGGTGTCGAGGCTGGCGTCGCCATCGGCCAGCAGGCTATCGATCTGGTCGACTTCGGTCTGGTAGGTCGACAGCGCGCTTTCGGTGCTGATAGAGCCATTGAGTTGGCTGGTGACGAATTGGTTGTACTGGCGGTCGACGCTGGCGATCTGCACGCCGCTGCCCGAGGTGGACTCGGAGAAGTTCGCCACCTGCAAGGTGTAGCCCGCCGTGTAGGCGTTGGTGGTGTTGCTGCTGCTGGTGCTGAGGGCGATCTGCGCGGCGGTCAGGCCGCTGACGCCAATGGAAATAATGCTCATCGAGAAGCTCCTGGGCTACATGGTTGGCACTATCGGCCCGGCGAAAGGGCAACTTGACCCCTGTTCTATAAATCGTTTTGCAACTGCGCCACTTCCGGCACGTTGCGCAGCGGACCGATGGTGGCCATCACCGAAATCAGCTTCTGCGCATAGCGCGGGTCGGTGGCGTAACCGCCCTGTTGCAACGCGACGGCGGCCTGGGGCGCATCAATGGCATTGCGCACGGCGGCATAACCGGGGCGGTTGCGTATCAGGCGCGCATAGTCGTTGAAGGCAGCGTCGTCGGAGGTATAGACACGAAACGCTTCCAGCTGTTTTTGCGCTTGGGCGTCGGTGTATTCGGTGGTCATCACCTGGGTTGTCGCGCCTTGCCACTGGCCGCCGGCCTTGATGCCGAACAGGTTGTGGCTGTCGGCACCCTGGGCGGTGGTGATGGTGCGTCGGCCCCAGTCGGTTTCCAGGGCGGCCTGGGCCAGGATCAGCTCGGCGGGCAC
>NZ_JAKNRV010000318.1:0-5999 GCF_023072625.1 Pseudomonas emilianonis | reverse complement strand
TGGCGCGCCTGGAGGGCGAAGCCGTCGCGGCGGCCGCATTGCCGCCGGTGGTCGAGCAATTGCTCAACAGCGAAGACGCCAAGGAAGGCGTGCGCGCCATGCTCGAGAAGCGTCCAGGGGTATTCAGGGGAATTTGAGTTGGCCGTGCCGCAGTCATCGCGAGCAAGCCCGCTCCCACATTTGACCGAGCACATCCTGAAGGAATGCGGTCGATGTGGGAGCGGGCTTGCTCGCGATGACGCCCGTTCAGACAACTAGGTGGCTGGCCGAATGGCCTTGATCAGCGCCTGCAACGAATAGCCCAGTCGCGGTGCCAGCGCTTCGGCGCGGGCCGAGAGCGCGGCATGGTCCAGCTCCTGATCCAGCTCCGAAGGCACCAGCAGGATCACATTGCCCTCCTTCACCGGCAGCTCCCAATAATGCCGGTGATACAACCCGCGCAACAAGGCCGCACCCAACGGTTTGCCATCGTCGGTGGCCCACTGGTTGATCACCAGCCAACCGCCGGGGTTGAGTTTCTTCTGACAGTTTTCCAGGAAAGTCCAGGCCAGGTGCCCGACGCCGGGGCCGACGTCGGTGTACAGGTCGACGAAAATCAGGTCGGCGGTTTCGGCGGTTTCGAGCAATTCCAGAGCGTCGCCAATGCGGATGTACAGGCGTGGATCGTCATCCAGCCCCAGGTACTCAATGGCCAGGCGCGGCACATCGGGGCGCAGCTCGATGGCTTCGACATCCTCCAGCGGCAGGAACTTGAGGCACGCCTGGGTCAGCGTGCCGGCGCCCAGGCCGAGGAACAACGCGCTCTCCGGCTGCTCATGGCACAACGCACCGATCAGCATCGCACGGGTGTAGTCGTACTCCAGCCAGCTCGGGTCGGCGGTGAATACGCAGCTTTGCTCGATGGCGTCGCCAAACTCGAGAAAACGGTAATCGGCCACTTCGAGCACACGGACAATGCCGAAGTCATCATGGACCTCGGCCAGCAGGCGCTCGACACGCTCCTCGGTCATCTCAACTCCTAAAGGGTCTAGCCCCACGGCAAAGGCGCGATTGTCGGCCAACCAGCGGCAACAGGTCACGCACTAATTGCTGATAACATTGGCGCCCGACCGTCAATCACCCTATCGAGTTCACGATGAGCCAACCCTGGAGCCCCGACAGCTGGCGCGCCCTGCCGATCCAGCAACAACCCCAGTACCCGGACGCTGCGCACCTGTTGCAGGTGGAGCAGAGCCTGGCCAGCTACCCGCCGCTGGTGTTTGCCGGGGAGGCCCGCGAGTTGCGCCGTCAGTTTGCCGAGGTGACCCAGGGGCGCGCCTTCCTGCTGCAAGGCGGCGATTGCGCCGAGAGTTTTGCCGAGTTCTCCGCCGCAAAAATCCGCGACACCTTCAAGGTGCTGCTGCAGATGGCCATCGTGATGACCTTCGCCGCCGGCTGCCCGGTGGTGAAAGTCGGGCGCATGGCGGGCCAGTTCGCCAAGCCGCGCTCGTCCAACGATGAAACCATCGATGGCGTCACCCTGCCGGCCTACCGTGGCGATATCGTCAACGGTATCGGCTTCGACGAAAAAAACCGCGTGCCAGACCCCGACCGCCTGCTGCAGTCCTACCACCAGTCCACCGCCACCCTTAACCTGCTGCGCGCCTTCGCCCAGGGCGGGTTTGCCGACCTGCATCAGGTACACAAGTGGAACCTGGACTTCATCGCCAACTCCGCACTGGCCGAGAAGTACAGCCAACTGGCGAACCGCATCGACGAAACCCTGGCCTTCATGCGCGCCTGCGGCATGGACAGCTCGCCGCAACTGCGCGAAACCAGCTTCTTCACCGCCCACGAAGCGCTGCTGCTCAACTATGAACAAGCCTTCGTGCGCCGCGACAGCCTGACCAACGACTACTACGACTGCTCGGCCCACATGCTGTGGATCGGCGATCGCACCCGTCAGTTGGACGGCGCCCACGTCGAGTTCCTGCGTGGGGTACACAACCCGATCGGGGTCAAGGTCGGCCCAAGCATGAACCCGGATGACCTGATCCGCCTGATCGACATCCTCAACCCGGACAACGACCCCGGCCGCTTGAACCTGATTGCGCGCATGGGCGCCCACAAGGTCGGCGACCACCTGCCGGCGCTGATTCGCGCCGTACAGCGCGAGGGCAAGCAGGTGCTGTGGAGCTCCGACCCGATGCACGGCAACACCATCAAGGCCAGCAGCGGCTACAAGACCCGCGACTTTGCGCAGATCCTCGGCGAGGTGAAGGAGTTCTTCCAGGTACACGAGGCAGAAGGCAGCTATGCCGGCGGGATTCATATCGAGATGACCGGGCAGAACGTCACCGAATGCATCGGCGGTGCGCGGCCCATCACCGAAGACGGCTTGTCGGACCGCTACCACACCCACTGCGACCCGCGGATGAATGCCGATCAGTCGCTGGAGCTGGCGTTCCTGATCGCCGAAACGTTGAAGCAAGTAAAACGGTGAGCGCATTCTGTAGGAGCGAGCCTGCTCGCTCCTACAGTTGTGTGAGCATCGCCGCCCTTAGTCGGTCGGCACTCGGCCGCTGGCAATTGAGCTGCACCTGTTCCAGGCCCAGCCAGTCGGCCATTTGCCGCAAGTTCAGCGCCAACGCACGCATCCCCTCTTCATCCAGCCCCGGCTCTTCTTCGTGTACCGCATGCACGGCCAGGCGCCCGTGCGCACGTTCGGCGCGCAGGTCGACGCGCGCGGCGATGCGCTCGTTGTGCAGAAACGGCAGCACGTAGTAGCCGTACACCCGCTTGTCTTGCGGGGTGTAGATCTCCAGCCGATAACGGAAATCGAACAACCGCTCGGTGCGGCTGCGCTCCCAGATCAGCGAATCGAACGGCGACAGCAGTGCGCTGGCCGGCACCTTGCGCGGTACTTTCGGCGCCGGCAGGCAGTAGGCCGGCTGCTTCCAGCCCTGCACCCGGCATGTCAGCAATTGGCCGTCTTCGACCAGCTCGGCCAAGCGGCTGCGAGTGTCGGCAGGCTCCAGACGGAAGTAATCGCGCAGGTCTTTTTCGCTGCCGACGCCCAGCGCGGTCGCGCTGTGCAGCAGCAAACCGCGCTGAGCCTCGGCCTCGCTCAGCGGGGCGTGGTAAAGCCTGTCGCCGGGAATGACGCGCTCAGGTAAATCGTAGAGCCGCTCAAACCCGCGCCGACCGGCAACCGTGACCAGGCCAGCAGCGAACAGCCATTCCAGCGCGTGCTTTTCATCACTCCAGTCCCACCAGGGGCCGGCGCGCTCTTCGCGGGTCGACAGACTGCCCGCGCCCAGGGCGCCCTGTTGTTCAACGGTGCTCAAGACGCGCTGGATGATGGCCTGCTGCTCGCGACCAAAGCGCGCCATCTGCGCATAGATGCCCTGCCCCTGTTTTGCCCGCTCCATGCGCCAGCGCATCAAGGGGTACAGTGCCATCGGCAACAACGAGGCCTCATGCCCCCAATATTCGAACAACGAACGCTGTCGGCCCTGGCTCCAGGCCGCCTGCTCAAGCAATGACGGGGCGTACTGACCCAGGCGGGAAAACAACGGCAAGTAATGGGAGCGCACCACGGCATTGACCGAATCGATCTGCAGCACGCCCAGGCGTTCGATCAAGCGGTTGAGGTGCGTGGCCTTGATCAACGCGGGCGCCTGACGCCCGGAAAACCCCTGCGCGGCCAGTGCCATGCGGCGCGCTTGCTTGAGGGAAAAAGACAGGTCGGCGGGCATGGGCATCTCCGTGTGAGCTTGCCCCTACCCTACTGCATCCTCGGTCATTTTCGCAGCGGATCTTCCCAGAAATGCCGATGGGTTTCGCGCTCCACGTCGGCGCGGCTCAGCCCGATGTCCTTGAGCGCCGCATCGCTCAAGGTGGCCAGCAACCGCCGCTCGTGATGCAGCGTCTGCCACCGTGCAATCGCCTGGAACAGCCCGCGAAACGGCCGCTTCGCCACTACTACAAAACCTGTTTGACCTTTCATCTTCTCGCCCTCCCATGGGGATGACGCAAGTGTGTGTCGGAGGCTATGATCAATCCAACGAATGTTTTTTATGAAATACATCTCGGAGATTGATCAGTTGGTTCCTTACCCAAGCATCGACACCGACGTGCTGCGCACCTTCGTCGCCATCGCCGATCAAGGCGGGTTTACCCGTGCCGGCAAGCAGGTCAACCGCACCCAATCGGCGGTGAGCATGCAGATGAAGCGCCTGGAAGAAGACGTGCTACAGCGCAAACTGTTCGAGCGCGACGGTCGGCAAGTGCGACTGACACCCGAGGGCCAGGTGCTGCTGGGGTATGCGCGGCGCATCCTGAAACTGCACAGCGAGGTGTTCAATACCTTGCGCGAACCGCATATGGTCGGGTTGGTGCGCATCGGCACCCCGGACGACTATGTGATGCGCTTCCTGCCGGGAATTCTGAAACAGTTTTCCAAGGCGTACCCGCTGATCCAGATCGAGATGCACTGCGAGGCGTCAACGGTGCTGATGCAACGGCGAGACCTCGCGTTGACGGTAATCAGCCGCGAACCCGGTAATGATATCGGCGAGTTGTTGCGCACCGAGCGCATCGTGTGGGCGGCGGCGCCGTGCTTCTGCGTGGAAGAGCACGACGCCGTGTCGCTGGCGTTGCCTAGCGCCGACTGCCTTTACAACCAGTGGGCCCGTACCGCACTGGATACGGCCGGGCGCAATTATCGCCTGGCCTACAACAGCTCCAACGGTGCGGCGATCCAGGCTGTGGTCAGCGCCGGCCTGGCGGCGATGGTCAGCATGGAAAGCCTGGTGACGGATGACCTGCGCGTGCTCGGCAGCGACGACGGTTTCCCACCCTTGCCGTCGATGAATCTGCGCTTGTTGCGTAACCCGCTGACGACGTCGCCCATCACCGACTGCCTGGCGGAGTACATCATCGAAGGCTTCAAACTTTAAACGTCAGCATCACCGCGCACACCACCAGGAAACCGCAGAACAAACCGCGCAACAGGCGCTCCGGCAGGGCGTGGGCGACTTTCACCCCCCAACTGATGCTGAGCAGGCCGCCGACCGCCAGGGGGATGCCGATCATCCAGTCCACCTCGTGGTGCCAGGCGTAGGTGACGAGGGTCACCCCGGTGCTGGGCAACGCCAAGGCCAGGGACAAGCCTTGGGCCACCACCTGGGTGGTGCCGAACACGCTGGTCAGCACCGGCGTGGCGACCACCGCACCACCGACACCGAACAAACCGCCCATGGAGCCGGAGACCGCGCCCAACACGCCGAGCCACGGCCAGGCATGGCGCATCTGTGCCGTCGGCGGCGCATTGCGGGTGAACATGCGCAACAGGTTGTAGGCCGACAGTGCCACCAGAAAAGCAATAAAGCCGATGCGCATCGCGCCGGCATCCAGGCCCACGGCCCAGATTGAGCCGAGCCAGGCAAAGCTGAAACCCATCACCCCCAGCGGCAACGCGTGGCGCAGTTCAATGCGATTGCGCTGGTGATAACGCCACAGCGCGAGCATCACGTTGGGCACCACCATCACCAGCGCGGTGCCTTGGGCGATCTGCTGATCGAGGCCGAACAGCACGCCGAGCACCGGGATGGCAATCAACCCGCCGCCAATGCCAAACAGGCCGCCCACCGTGCCCAATGCCGCGCCTAATACCAGGTACATCGCTAAATCCAACACCACGCATTACTCCACAATCCCAAGCCTCGCATGCTACGCAGTCCGCTCTGGCGCGGATACGCACAGCAACGCACAATGGCTGTGCCAATCTCGCATAAGCGTCGACTGATGAACCCGAATATTCTGACCGATCAACTCAGCCTGTTTCTCGATGTACTGGAAACCGGCAGTTTTTCCGCCGCCGCACGTCGCCATCCGCTGACACCTTCGGCCGTGGCCCGGCGCATCGACAGCCTGGAAAGCTCGGTGGGCAGCCGCTTGTTCCAGCGCAGCACCCATGCGGTGCTGCCGACACCGGCCGGCCTGGCGTTCGCCGAGCG
>NZ_JAKNRV010000317.1:0-6068 GCF_023072625.1 Pseudomonas emilianonis | reverse complement strand
CGTGCCCGTGGCTCGACGGCGTGTACATCAACAGCGGCCACGGCTCGCGCGGCCTGGTGACCGCGCCGCTGTGCGCTGAATTGCTGGCGGCCTGGCTGGACGATGAACCCTTGCCGCTGCCCAAAAGCGTGGCCGACGCCTGCCATCCGAATCGATTTGCCTTGCGTGCATTGATCCGCGGCACTAGCGGGTCATAACAACGGCAGCGGGCAGGCGGTCAGCGCACCGGGTTTGAGTGCCTCTTCGGTCTGGCGCCTGATCTCGGTGGACTCAACCTGCGCCCGCGCCTGCAAAATCACGTTCATCTGCTCGCGGTAGTCGGCATCACCCAACGTCTCGCCCTGATCAAACACCGCCTGCATCCGTTCGTCGAACGGCTTGGTCAAGCGGTCGAGCGGCACACTGTTGGCTTTCTTCAAATAGCCCGTCCACAACGGCAACTCAACCAGATAATTCAACAACTCGCTTGAGTTCTCGGCTGCGCGGAGCTCGTCAGCGGCTTCCGTCAAGTGCTGGGACGTCACCTCAGCCAAGCTCTCAAAACGCATATGTTTGGGTTGGCCCGGCAGGTGAAACCTGTCGGCCAAGCCTTTTCGAAAGGCCAGGCTCACCTCCAGCGGGTCAGCACTGGGGTGATCTTCGCTATGACGCCGGGCATAACGCTCAAGTTGGTCGAGCCGAAATAATCCCCGGCCGAAATGCAGTAACGGTTCGGCGGTCAACTGACCGCCCTCGACCGACCTTGAAGCCTCGTGAATATGCGTCAGCACTTCTAGATTGCTGAAACTCGCGGCCGCGGCATCATCACAATTGAGCGGAGTAGCGGCGCGCTCAAAGATTTCTTGGCGCAAGCCGGCATCGGTTTCGGCCGAGTCCAGCACCCACCACACACGCCGACTCATGTCCTCGCGGACCTTCTTGGTATCAGCGGTGCCCCCCAGCCCGGCCAGTAGGTTGAACAGCCCATCGGAGCCAGGTTCCGCCCTGAGCGCGGTCCAGGTGGACTGTTTGGTGGTAAACAGCGTGCCCACGTCCTTCAACCAGAGCTCCTGCGCCCGTTGCTCGGTCATACGGGCAATGTCATCTTCCAGAAAACCCATGCCCACGCCGACGCGGTTTCGGTAGTTGCTCACCAGTTGCCGGCTGGAGGTGTCAAGGGGGTTGTCCCCAAGGTTGAGCGTGCGTGCAACCCCACGCGGGACATCGGCCAGCCATTGCGGCAACTGCGTGATTCGATTGCCACGCAGGTCCACCGTTTCCAGGTACGGCGGCCGTCGTAGACCGACAGGCAGCTCCCTGAGCGAGCAGCTATTGAGGAACAGTGTTTGCAAATCCAGCATCCGACTGATCGTCGGCGCGTTCAGCAGCGGGTTGCGGTTCAGGTCCAGTAGCCGCAGTTCGGTCAAACCCGCCAGGGTCGTTCGGGAGGCTTCGGTCAGTTGCAGTTGGTTGTCGCTCAGGTACAAGCGCTGCAACCCGGGCATCTGCTCCAGCGTCTGCGGCAGGTCGGTCAGCTTGTTGCCCATCAGGTCGAGCGTCTGCAGCCCCTTGAAGTGCCCAAGGAACTGCGTAACGTCATTGTTGAGCGCCATGTGCTTGAGCGACAGCACGCGGACATGGGCGAAATCAACTTCGGCAGGCAACTGAGGCAACGGGCCCGTCGCCATGGCGTCCAATTTCAGGCCAAATACCTGCCCCTTCTCATCGGGCAGCAGTGTTTTGCGTTTCCAACTGCGCTCAATGGCCTTCATGACCGATTGGCGAGCCGAGCGAAAGTCCTTCCTGGCAGAGCGAGACATATCTTTCGTCGCCGCCTTGTCGTCAGACCAGCGCTTCAACGTCAGCAACAGCACCTTGAGTTGTCCTTCCAACCCTTTGACGGCCTTGGCGCGCGACACATGATCCGGGCCCAGTTCCTGCAGCAACCGTGAGAGCTGGCGTGAATCCAGCCTGGGGTAGAGCTTGCGTGCCTTGCGCATCAGTGCGGCCGGTTGCGCCGGCGGGTCTTCCAATACCGCCTGAATACAGGCCAGCGCTGGTTTGGGTACCGGGCGCTCCGGCCAGAGGCAACTTGCCAGCGTCTTGCGCTCCGTTTCAGCCTTGGCCAGCAGATCATGCCGCAAGAAAGCGCCGCGCTGCCCGCCGTTCAGCTTCAGCGTGGCCAGTTGATCGGCCGACAACGTGTCCGTCAGGGCCTGGTAAAAACCCTCCTCGCCGGTGGCGAGCGTGCCCAAGGCCTTACCATGCCCATCAAATGCCTGGCAGCCCTTGGCAGATGTCACGACAGTGCGCCGCAACGCCGCGCCCGACGCGCCACGTTGCGCAATAAGCTCACCCGTGAGCGTTTCGCGGCGCACTTGCAGCGACATCGCCTGCGGCCAATCGGGTACTCGCGCCAGCAGCCCGACCACCAGACGCTGGGTGGCTTCGCTGCCTTGGCGTGGCCAGTACAAACCACTGAGCGCCTGATCTTCCTCAAGCAGTTGCAACGCCTCCCGGGTCTGTTGCGCCAGCGCCAGCGGCACCCGACCGGCCTCACGCAAACGCCCGAGTTCCACGCTCGAAGTCTTGGACAGCAGCTCCCAGGCGATGCGATTGGGCAAGCGCGGATAGTGTGACTTGAGCAAGCCATGATCGCTGTGGGTGATCACGTCGGCGTCCTGATACAACTGCTCATACACCTGCCGATGAGTGACCTGAAGCGAGGCGAGCAAGCGCCGTTTCAACGTCGCCTCGGCCTCATCAGCTTCCACCACCCCACCGAGCAATGCCTGGGTTTCATCAGCGTCCAACGCGGACAGCAGCGTGGGCATCACCTCGCCGTTTTCCAACTGTTGCTTGGTGATGTGGATGCTCAGGTCGTCATAATCAAAGGGTGCTACGTCCGGGTAGCGCTCAAGCAAGTTGCCCTCGTTGTCCAGCACCTCGAAGAAGCGCCCGCTGGGCCAACCGGCCATATACGGCAATGCGAACATCTGGGTGCGTGCCGTACCGATATCCAACTGCGCCTGGTGTTCAAGCTGCCAGGTCAGGTCACGCACTTTTTGCTCTTGTATGAAACGCGCCACCCCCTCCTTGAAGCGCTCCGGTAATGGCAGGTTTTCCACCGCCCGGTAACGCAACTCGGACAACGACAGGTCGGTAATGCTCGCAATCTCCTTCAAGCGCTCATCGCTCAGCGCCCCAAGCGCGGGATGCAAGCGTTTGATGATGTATGACGGGCTTTCCCATTCCTCGGGCCGCTCCCACTCAAACCGCCAGCCCCCCGTCAAATTATGCTCAAGCACCGGACGATAGGCCTCGCTGTGCAGCGGGTGCGTGGCTCGCCACTGCTTGGCGTGGGTGTCGAAGACCATCGAATACACCCCGCCTTCGATCTTGACGTAGAACTTCCCGTTGACCTGATACACGCCCGCGCCGTTAGCCACGGTGCCGGCGATCACGTCCGGGGGCTGACGATAGGCGCGGGGCCGACGCGGCCATAACCATGCGCTGTCGTCGGGCCGCTTGACGGCCTCCATGCCGTCAAAAAAATCCACCGGCCGGGTGACCAGGCGCTTGGCCGCACTAAACACCTTTGCACCTGCCGCAAACAGGGCCATACCCGCCATGCTTTCAGCCACGTTGAGCAAATGCCCGAGCGCCTCGGCTTTTTCACGATGATTCCAGTCGTCGATGCCCTCAAACACTTCGCCGAGCAACTGGCCGATGCCAATCCCGGTCATCAAGGCCCCCACCACCGGCACCACAAAACCGGCGACGTTGAGCACGGTCAAGCCGGCGTCCAGGTAGCTCTGCAGACGCTGCTGACGGGCGTCTTCATCCGCCTGCGCCGTGGGCACCGCCAGCACGTGCGCGTCCAGCAGCAACTTGCCGGTGCCGACGTTGAAAAAGAAGCTCGACAGATTGCCCGTCTCCGCCACCGGCTCCAGACGCGCCAGGGTTCGGCGCTGGTCAAATCGCTGGAAAAACCCGAAGCGTTCCGACTCGTCCAGGTAGCCGGTAAAGAAGCGCCGATACGCCTGCACCTGGAGCTTGAGCGTCAGGTACTGCTTGAAGTCATCCAGCGACGGGTACTCGTACCAGGGCCTTAGCGGCTCATTGGGCATGTAGAGCACCACCGGACCCGAGGAAAAACCATCTGTCGCCGCGTGGGCCAATACCATCACGCCCCACACGCAGCTTCCGCCGATATTCAGCCCCTGCCAGACCAGCGGTTTACCGTGAAACAGCAGATGTTGCATCTGGTCGGCGGGGGCATTCGCCTTGATCAGCGCCAGCAATACCGCGTAGGTCGACTGGCTGATATCGCCCTTCGCATAAGCGATGTGCAGATCGGTCTGCATGTCCATGCGCCTGGCTTGCCCCAGGGTCGAGACAGCCGGGTTGTAACCGCGCTCAGCCGCCACCGAGTCGCCGGGGGCAGACAGGTTGAACACCTCCCGCAGATGCTGTTGATAGGCGGCACCGAGGTCCAGTTCCCGGCAGTAGCCCACGAAGGTTTCGGCGCTGAGTCCTTGAACGACCGTCTGGCCCGCACGAATGACCGATCCCTGCGGCATCCCACCGGGCTCGGCAAGCGCCTGCGGGAAGTTCTGCATGGCCGCCTGCAGCAGGCTGTGTCGCTCAGTCTTGATCACCTCAATCGCCGGGCCGATAGGGGCTTTCATTTTGTAAGAACGCCGGGGCACCTCCAGCATGTCGTGCTCGATATCCAACGACGCATGCCCCTTGCTGGTCAAAAATGCCTGGAGCCGTTCGGCGCAAAAAACCTTGAGCGATTTGACCCGCGCCAACAGGCGCGCCGCTTGTTCGTGAGGGTGCTGGCTATCTGCATGGGCATCTTGCAGGGCCTGGCGCGTCTGGGTATCGGCGTCGATCCACCAGGCGGGCAACTTCTCTTGCAGCACTTGGGCTTTGTCCAGGTCTGCGGTGATCTCCAACAGTGTGGCGGTGATGTCGTCTTGCGTCACCGGCGCGGGGGTTTGAGCTGAATCCTGTGATTCGGCCATCGGGAGCCTTCCTTATTGCATTGAGTAATGACGCTCAACAATAAGCCCGACGCCTGCGCCGAATGACGCAAAAACCGGGGCGGTTGCCCCACCAAACCGCGCAAAATTTGTATGTTTACCAGGCCTATTTACCGCCCGCGAATCCGCCGCCACGCGCGGCGCAGGGTCGCGCCCGAGCAGTCAAGGCTCTTTGCCTTATAACAGATCGTTCTAAAACTCCGTTGATTTGCCCGTGTCAGTTTCTGGGTACGCGCCCTTTGGGCGTATTGAGTGTTGAACCTCCCCAACGGAAAAACCGGTAAGGAATTTATGTGCGGATTAGCTGGAGAACTACGTTTCGATGCCCAACCTGCCGACCTGGCTGCGATTGAGCGCATCACCCATCACTTGGCCCCACGCGGCCCCGACGCCTGGGGCTTCCATGCCCAAGGGCCGATTGCCCTGGGCCATCGGCGCCTGAAAATCATGGACCTGTCGGACGGTTCTGCCCAACCGATGGTCGATGCGCAGCTGGGTTTGTCCCTGGCCTTCAACGGCGCGATCTATAACTTCCCGGAACTGCGCCAGGAGCTGGAAGCCTTGGGCTACGCCTTCTATTCCGGCGGCGACACCGAGGTGCTGCTCAAGGGCTACCACGCCTGGGGCGAAGCCCTGTTGCCCAAGCTCAACGGCATGTTTGCGTTTGCCATCTGGGAGCGCGATGCCCAGCGTCTGTTTATTGCACGTGACCGTCTCGGCGTGAAGCCGCTGTACCTGTCGCGCACCGGCCAGCGCCTGCGCTTTGCCTCGACGTTGCCGGCTCTGCTCAAGGGCGGCGATATCAACCCGATCCTCGATCCGGTGGCGCTCAACCATTACCTGAACTTCCACGCCGTGGTGCCCGCGCCGCGCACGCTGCTGGCCGGCATCGAGAAACTGCCGCCGGCCAGTTGGATGCGTATCGACGCCCACGGCAACACCGAGCAGAAAACCTGGTGGACCCTGCCTTACGGCCCGCGTGAGGATGAGCAGCACCTGACCCTCGAAGACTGGACCGACCGCGTACTCGACAGCACC
>NZ_JAKNRV010000316.1:0-6106 GCF_023072625.1 Pseudomonas emilianonis | reverse complement strand
GGTGTCCCACACTTCCAGGCGCAGGCGATCGCCCCGGCGGCGGGCGCCGAGCAGGATGCAACCGTCGTCGGTGTAGCGGCAGGCGTTGCTGAGGAAGTTGCGCAGAATCCGCGTCACCAGGCGCAGGTCGGTCCGGATCGCGTAATGGCCGGTGTGTGAGCGTAAATTCAGTCCGGCGGCCAGGGCGACGGACTGGAATTCCGAGACCAGCGGCGCAAACAGCTCGTCCAGGCGATACAGCGCCACGTCCGGCTTGACCGCCGCCTGGTCCAACCGCGAGATATCGAGCAAGTCGGTGAGCAAATCCTCGGCCCCTTCCAGGGCCTGGTGCGTGCGCTCCACCAGCACCTGTTCGACGCTGGGCAATGGCCGTTCGCGCAAGGTGGCGATCAGCAGCCGTGCGGCGTTGAGCGGCTGCAACAGGTCATGGCTGGCGGCGGCGAGGTACTTGTCCTTGCTGCGGTTGGCGGCCTCGGCGGCGTCGCGGGCGTCGCGCAGTTCCTGTTCGACCTGTTCACGCTGGGCGATCTGCTGTTGCAGGTTGCGGTTGGCTTCGAGCAATTCATCGGTACGCGCCGCCACCCGCAACTCCAGCTCGTCGTTAAGGCGAATGTAGCGGTTGCGCTCGGCCTCCAGCTCATGGAGGCGGGCCGTGAGTTCCGGGTAGTGGCTCTTGCGCGCCGACTGGTCGCCCAAGCCCAGCAGCCCAGCGAGGGCGCGCTGCTGGTCGTCAGAGAGCTTCGCCATAGACGACCTCGACATCACGCTGGCTCGATTCGCGGGGGTTGGTGAGGATGCACGGGTCGTGCATGGCGTGCTGGGACAGGAACGGAATGTCCGCCACCCGCACGCCGTGCAGGCCGAGGGTTTCGTGGAAGCCGATCGCATGCTTGAGCGCGATCAGATGCTCCACCAGCCGCCCACGGATCTGCAGATGGGTCAGGCCGCGGCAGTCGATGCCGAACGTCTCGGCAATCACCTTGAAGCGCTCCGGCGCCGAGTTGTAGTTGAACGCCACCACATGCTCCACCAGCACCGCGTTGCACAGGCCGTGAGGCAGGTCGAGGAAGCCGCCGAGGCTGTGGGACATGGCATGCACTGCGCCGAGGATCGCATTGGAGAACGCCAGCCCGGCCTGCATGCTGCCGAGCATGATTTTCTCGCGCAGGGCGATGTCCGTCGGGTTGGCGATCATCTGCACCAGGTTGCCGTTGATCAGGCGCATGGCTTCCAGCGCGTGGGGGTCGGTCAGCGGGCCGTGGCCGGTAGAGACGAACGCCTCGATCGCATGCACCAGCGCATCGATGCCGGTACAGGCGGACAGGAACGGGTCCATGCTGGCGGTGGTTTCCGGGTCGATCAGCGACACATCCGGCACCACCGCCTTGCTGACGATGGAGAACTTCATGCGCTCTTGCTGGTTGGAAATGATCACGAACTGCGAGACATCCGCCGAAGTGCCGGCGGTGGTGGGGATCAGGATCAACGGCGGGCTGGGCACGCGAATGGTGTCCACGCCTTCGAATTCGAGGATGTTGCGCCCATGGGCGACCACAATGCCGATGGCCTTGCCGCAATCCATCGGGCTACCGCCGCCGATGGCCACGATCACGTCGCAATGGTTGTCGCGGTACACCTCGGCGCCGAGCATGACTTCTTCGACACGGGGGTTGGGCGAGACGCCGCTGTACAGGCAGTAATCGATACCGATGGCCTGCAGGCTGGCTTCCACATCGGCGACCCAGCCGGCCGCGATCACACCGGGGTCGCTGACCACCAGCACTTTGCGCGCACCAAAGGTCTTGGCGTAATTACCGACGTTGTGCCGGCAACCGGCACCAAAGATGATTTCAGGCGAGACGAATTTACGTAAGAGGCTGAGATTTGGGCTCATTGGAAAGCCTGTTTTTATTATTTTTGAGAGATGCGCTCCACACTAACCCATCCGCGCGCGAATGCAATCAGACCAAAGAGTCATTCCCCAAACGACCCCGGCCAGCGCAGGGCTGGCCGGGGGTGAATCAGCGGCTGGCGAAGTACATGGTCACTTCAAAGCCGATACGCAGGTCGGTAAACGCGGGTTTAGTCCACATGGGGCGATCCTCTTGTTGTGCCGGAAGATTCCGGTAATGGCATTAATGCATGGGGGGATGGGGGTGCGAATGCTACTTTCGAACGAGCCTGGAGCATGCCTTGGTAGCGGGTGTACACAGAACAAAATGTGGGAGGGGGCTTGCCCCCGATAGCGGTGGGTCAGTGACATAAATCTTGACTGACCCACTGCAATCGGGGGCAAGCCCCCTCCCACATTGGATTGCATTTCAAGTCGGGGTTAGAAGAAGCCCAACGGGTTGATGTCGTAGCTCACCAGCAGGTTCTTGGTCTGTTGGTAGTGATCGAGCATCATCTTGTGGTTCTCACGCCCCACACCCGACTTCTTGTAGCCGCCAAACGCAGCGTGCGCCGGGTACAGGTGGTAGCAGTTGGTCCATACGCGACCGGCCTTGATCGCCCGGCCCATGCGGTACGCACGGTTGATGTCGCGGGTCCACAGCCCGGCACCCAGGCCGAATTCGCTGTCGTTGGCAATGGCCAGGGCTTCGGCTTCATCCTTGAAGGTGGTGATACCCACCACCGGGCCGAAGATTTCTTCCTGGAATACGCGCATTTTGTTATGGCCCTTGAGCAGGGTCGGCTGGATGTAGTAACCGCTGGACAGGTCACCCTCCAAACGCTCGGCCGCGCCGCCAGTGAGCAGCTCGGCGCCCTCTTCCTGGGCGATTTTGAGGTAGGACAGGATCTTGTCGTATTGCTGCTCGGACGCCTGGGCGCCGACCATGGTTTCGGTGTCCAGCGGGTCGCCACGCTTGATCTTGGCGATCTTTTTCATCACCACTTTCATGAAGTCGTCGTAGATCGACTCCTGCACCAGCGCACGCGATGGGCAGGTACACACTTCGCCCTGGTTGAAGAACGCCAGTACCAGGCCTTCGGCGGCTTTTTCGATGAACTGTGGCTCGGCATTCATGATGTCTTCGAAGAAGATGTTCGGCGACTTGCCGCCCAGTTCAACGGTCGACGGAATGATGTTCTCGGCCGCGCAATGCATGATATGCGCGCCGATTGGCGTGGAGCCGGTAAAGGCGATCTTGGCGATGCGCTTGCTGGTGGCCAGCGCCTCACCGGCTTCACGGCCAAAGCCCTGCACGATGTTCAGCACGCCCGGTGGCAGCAGGTCATTGATCAGTTCGGCAAATACCATGATCGACAACGGCGTCTGCTCGGCCGGCTTGAGCACGACGCAGTTACCGGCGGCCAGAGCCGGGGCAAGTTTCCAGGCGGCCATCAGCAGCGGGAAGTTCCACGGGATGATCTGCCCGACCACGCCCAACGGCTCATGGAAGTGGTAGGCGGCGGTGTGTTCGTTGATTTCGGCGGCGCCGCCTTCCTGGGCACGGATGCAACCGGCGAAGTAACGGAAGTGGTCGGCGGCCAACGGCACGTCGGCGTTGAGGGTTTCGCGCACGGCTTTGCCGTTGTCCCAGCTTTCGGTGACGGCCAGGACTTCGAGGTTCTGTTCGATACGGTCGGCGATTTTCAGCAGGACCAGGGCGCGATCCTGGACCGAAGTCTTGCCCCAGGCGTCGGCGGCGGCGTGGGCGGCGTCGAGGGCCTTGTCGATGTCAGCCGCGTTGGAACGCGGGAATTCGGCGATGACTTCACCGGTCACCGGCGAAGTGTTGGTGAAGTATTCACCGCTGACTGGCGCGACGAATTCGCCGCCGATGAAGTTACCGTAGCGTGGCTTGAAGCTGACGATGGCGCCAGGGGTGCCAGGTTGTGCGTAGATCATGTTGAAGCCTCTGTCTGGGTCCGGGCCTGTCGGTCAACAGGCGATAACCCGATAGTAAAGAGGCCCCGCTGCCGGGCGAATGCGCCGTTGGCAGGGGGATTCTTGTCATTTGGTCGTAGATTCAGCGTTTGCCGACCAGGTCTTTGGGCAGTTTGAAGGTCCAGAGCATGCCGCCCTGGTTGAAGTCCTTGATACGCTTGGCCACTTCACCGCCCCACAACGGCACCGCGCCGCCCCAGCCGGAGAGCACCGAGACGTACTGTTCGCCGTCCATTTCCCAGGTCACAGGCGAGCCGAGTACGCCGGAGCCGGTCTGGAATTCCCAGACCTTCTCGCCGGTCTTGGCGTTGAAGGCCTGCAGGAAGCCTTCCGGCGTACCGGTGAACACCAGGTTGCCCTTGGTCGTCAGAACCCCGCCCCACAGCGGCGCGTAGTTCTTGTGGCGCCAGACTTCCTTACCGGAGACCGGGTCGATGGCGCGCAGCACGCCGATGTAGTCTTCGTTCAGCGGCTTGATGGTGAAGCCCGCACCGAGGAACGCCGCACCTTTTTTGTAGGTGATGCCTTCGTTCCACATGTCCATGCCCCATTCGTTGGACGGCACGTAGAACAACCCGGTGTCGCGGTTATAGGCCATCGGCATCCAGTTTTTCGCGCCGAGGAACGCCGGCGCAACGAACACCGACGTGCCCTTGGCTTCGCTACCTGGCGCACCGGGGCGGCTGGCGTCGTTGTAGATCGGCCGGCCGTCTTTATCCAGGCCTGTGGCCCAAGTGATCTTGTCGACAAACGGGAAGCCACGGATGAACTTGCCGTTGGTGCGGTCGAGCACGTAGAAGAAGCCGTTACGGTCGGCAGTGGCCGCCGCTTTGATCTCTTTGCCGCCTTCGGTGTAGTTGAAGGAGACCAGCTCGTTCACGCCGTCGTAGTCCCAGCCGTCATGAGGGGTGGTCTGGAAGTGCCACTTGATGGTGCCGTCATCCGGGTTCAATGCCAGACGCGAGGACGAGTAGAGGTTGTCGCCAGGGCGCAGGTGGGAGTTCCACGGTGCCGGGTTGCCGGTGCCGAACAGCAGCAGGTTGGTTTCCGGGTCGTAGTAGCCGCCGAGCCACGGCGCCGCGCCGCCGGT
Organism: Pseudomonas emilianonis; assembly: GCF_023072625.1. NCBI lineage: Bacteria > Pseudomonadati > Pseudomonadota > Gammaproteobacteria > Pseudomonadales > Pseudomonadaceae > Pseudomonas > Pseudomonas emilianonis. The sequence continues at coordinate 1,124 of NZ_JAKNRV010000316.1, read as the reverse complement.
TTTCCACAAGTCGCCAGGCCAGGTCTTGCCCGCCTCGCCACCGGAAATGCCGTTTTCCACGGCCTTACCGTCCTTGTAGACGTAACCCATGTGACCTTCGACAGTCGGACGGGTCCACAACAGGTCACCGTTTTTCGGGTCGTAGGCTTCGATCTTGCCCACCACGCCGAATTCGCCACCGGCCACGCCGGTAATCAGCTTGCCGTTGATCACCAGGGGCGCGGCGCTGATCGAGTAGCCTTCCTTGTGGTCGGCGACTTTTTTGCTCCACACCACTTTGCCGGTGTCTTTGTTCAGGGCCACCAGCTTGGCGTCGAGGGTGCCGAAGAACACCAGGTCGCCGTACAGCGCCACGCCCCGGTTGATCACGTCACAGCACGGGCGGATGTCATCGGGCAGACGCGCATCGTACTGCCAGAGCTTCTTGCCGGTGCGCGCGTCCACCGCAAACACCCGCGAATAGGAACCGGTGAGGTACATCACCCCGTCCTTGATCATCGGCTGCGCCTGCTGGCCGCGCTGCTTCTCGCCGCCAAAGGAGAATGCCCAGACCGGGCGCAGGTCCTTGACGTTGTCCACGTTCAGGGTATCGAGCGGGCTGTAGCGCTGGCCCTGCACGCCCAGGCCGTTGGTGACGATCTGCCCGGGGTTTTTCGGGTCCTGGAGGATGTCCTGGTCGCTCACGGCGGCCATGGCCTGGCCGGATAACAGAATGGCACCGAGCAACACACTCAAGGCGAAGGGTTGGCGGCGTGCGGGTTGGGTCATGACGGCTACCTCTGCGGTTTTTTGTTATACCCGGGAAATTTTCCCGGTCTGGTACAGATTCTTGGGCGCAGGGGCGGTTGTCACAATTGACCGCAGTATCGAGATTGCTAGTTCCTTAGTAGCGGGTCGGGCCTGTCAGCGGGCGGAATCGACGCGCTGCATCTGCTCGCGCTCGTAACGCGGGTACAGGTGGCTGACGCTGCGGATCAGCTCATAGCGGCTCAGGCTGATCGCGGCGAAGCGCTCGGGGATGGGGCTGCGGATCATCTCGGCCATGTCGGTGCCCTGGGCGGCGCCGTCGCGCAGCAGTTGGTCGAGCCAGGTGAGGTAGTCGCGCATCTGCGCGAACGGCTGCG
>NZ_JAKNRV010000315.1:0-6123 GCF_023072625.1 Pseudomonas emilianonis | reverse complement strand
CGACCCCGCGCCCCTGCTGTGTGGCGCCGACGGTCTGTGCCGGGTCGAGCACGATGGCCGTGCGCTGTATACCGACGATAACCACCTCTCCGACGTCGGCGCGCGGCACATCGAAGCCTTTCTGGAGCCGCTGTTCAGTTCGCTGCAATCACGGGGGCTGACGGCCAATTAAGCTGCCAGCCGCCCTCATAGCAGGTAGGATGTACGCCTATTTTACGGGTGGCGTGGTTAATGAAATTCAAGGATCTTCGGGATTTCGTGCAGCAACTTGAGCAGCGCGGAGAGTTGAAACGTATCCAGGTGCCGGTTTCGCCGGTGCTGGAAATGACTGAGATTTGCGACCGTACCCTGCGCAACAAGGGCCCGGCGCTGCTGTTCGAGAACCCGACCGGTTTTGATATCCCGGTGCTCGGCAACCTGTTCGGTACCCCCGACCGCGTGGCCTTTGGCATGGGCGCCGAGTCGGTCAGCGAACTGCGCGAGATCGGCAAGTTGCTGGCCTTCCTCAAAGAGCCCGAGCCACCCAAGGGCTTGAAGGACGCCTGGTCGAAGCTGCCGATCTTCCGCAAGATCATTGCCATGGCGCCCAAGGTGGTCAAGGACGCGGCGTGCCAGGAAGTCGTCATCGAAGGCGATGACGTCGACCTGGGCATGCTCCCGGTGCAGACTTGCTGGCCCGGCGACGTTGGCCCGCTGATCACCTGGGGCCTGACCGTCACCAAAGGCCCGAACAAGGACCGCCAGAACCTCGGCATCTACCGTCAGCAAGTGATCGGCCGCAACAAGGTGATCATGCGCTGGTTGAGCCATCGGGGCGGCGCGCTGGACTTCCGTGAGTGGTGCGAAAAGCATCCCGGCAAGCCGTTCCCGGTCTCCGTGGCCCTGGGCGCCGACCCGGCCACGATCCTCGGCGCCGTGACCCCGGTGCCTGACAGCCTGTCCGAATACGCTTTCGCCGGCCTGCTGCGCGGCAACCGCACCGAGCTGGTGAAGTGCCGCGGCAACGACCTGCAAGTGCCGGCCACCGCGGAAATCATCCTCGAAGGCGTGATTCATCCGGGCGAGATGGCCGATGAAGGCCCTTACGGCGACCACACCGGCTACTACAACGAAGTCGACAGCTTCCCGGTGTTCACCGTCGAGCGCATCACCCATCGGATCAAGCCGATCTACCACAGCACCTACACCGGCCGTCCGCCGGATGAGCCGGCGATTCTCGGCGTGGCGCTGAACGAAGTGTTCGTGCCGATCCTGCAGAAGCAGTTCCCGGAAATCACCGACTTCTACCTGCCGCCGGAAGGCTGTTCGTACCGTATGGCCATCGTGACCATGAAGAAGTCGTACCCCGGCCACGCCAAGCGGGTCATGCTCGGTGTGTGGTCGTTTTTGCGACAGTTCATGTACACCAAGTTCGTTATCGTCACCGACGACGACATCAACGCCCGCGACTGGAACGACGTGATCTGGGCCATCACCACGCGCATGGACCCCAAGCGCGACACGGTGATGATCGACAACACGCCGATCGACTACCTCGACTTCGCCTCGCCGGTCTCGGGCCTGGGCTCGAAGATGGGCCTGGATGCCACGCACAAATGGCCGGGTGAGACCACCCGCGAGTGGGGCAGGGTGATCGTCAAGGACGAAGCCGTGACGGCGCGTGTCGATGCGATCTGGAAAGAGTTGGGAATAGATTGATGCGTGTAACCCTGCAACCTTCCGGCGCCGTATTGGCGCTGGACCCTGGCGAGCGAATCCTCGAAGGTGCGCGCCGCCTGGGCTATGAATGCCCGCAAGCCTGCCGCAATGGCGTGTGCCATGTGTGCGCGGCGCTGTTGGTGGAAGGCCGGGTGCAGCAGGCCGGTGAGGTACGCGACCATGGTGAGTTCTACACCTGCATCGCCGAGCCGCTGGAAGATTGTGTGGTGTTGTGGGATGGCGTGCTGGCGCCGGGAGAGTTGCCGTTGCGCAAGTTGTCGTGCCAAGTGAGTGAGTGTGTGGAAGTCGGTGGCGATGTGTGGCGCGTGCGCTTGCTCGCCCCGGCCGGCAAGGCGGTGCGTTACCACGCCGGGCAATACCTGATGATTGAACGGGAAAACGGCGAGAAATCGGCATTTTCCCTGGCCTCGGCGCCCCACTCAGGACGTGAGCTGGAACTGCACGTGCTGGCTCGTGAGGACAGCGCGCGCAACCTGCTCGAACAGTTGCAGCGCAACCAGATGGCCCGCATCGAGCTGCCGTTTGGCGATACCCACCTGGCCGAGTTGCCCGATGGGCCGCTGGTGTTGATCGCCGCCGGTACCGGCATGGCGCAGATGCACAGCCTGATAGAGCATTGCCGCGCCTCCGGCTTCAAACACCCGGTGCATCTGTATTGGGGCGTGCGACGCCCGGAAGATTTCTACGAGATAGAACATTGGGATCAATGGTTGCAACTGCCCAACCTCTTCCTGCACAAAGTGGTCAGCGACCTGTGCGGCTGGGAAGGGCGCTGTGGGCTGTTGCATGAAGCGGTGTGCGAAGACATCCGCGACCTCAAGGGCGTGTATGTCTACGCCAGCGGTTCACCGGCGATGATCTACGGCACATTGGATGCGCTGGTGGACGCCGGCATGGATGCACATCAGATGCGTGCCGACGTATTCGCCTACGCCCCACGGCCCTGAAGCCCTACGCTGGCTTCTAATGGGGGAGCTGGCGTCGCGGTCAGAAACGCACGCCGGTCGTGATCATCGCCGCATTGAACCCCAGCAGCACCAGCTCCGCCGCCACTGGCCCGTAATGGGTGCCTACGGACGGAATGATCACCGGCGCCACGCCGAAACGGTTCAACGGGATCTTGTCGCGATACTTGCCGCGATAGCCCTGAATCGCCCCGCCTGTCAGCTTCAAATAGACCGGATAGTCGGTCATGTCATAGCGTTTGCCTGCATAGACGTAGTAGGAACGCTGGCTGAACGAGTTGCGAAACGTCGCCGCGCCATACACCAGGCCTGACGCCTCATTGCGCTCCAGGCCGAGCAAATCCTGATGGTTGTTATGCTCGGGGTCCGGCGCGAAGTGTCGGGTGTAGACACTGGTCTGCGCATACCAGAAGCCCTTGTCATCGTCGGTAGGCGGGGCTTCGGCCGCGAGGGCAGTGGTGGCCTGGGCCAGGAACAGCAGGCCAGACAGTCGAATTTTTTTCATGGGGTGACCTCGATTAGTCGGTATTAGGGGCGGCTAGGTGGGTCGTGATGTGCGCGCTAGTTTGAAGGTTACGTGTGCACCCAGGCTGAACCGGGGCTGACAGTAGCGGGATTGGCGCCCTGAATCCTGACGAACGGATGGAACCACGCCCCAGCCCCAGGGCAACTCGGCCGATTAGCACTTTTTCGTCATACGGTTACAGCGGCGGGTTCTATTACGGTAAAGTTACTTACAATTGGTAATAGATTCTCGTAGCTGCACAGGAGACCTCAGCGATCCGCCATGACCGCCATTGAATCCGATCTTTTGCAATTGGCTTACCCTCCGCAGCTCGATCTGGGGCCGCAACTCACTCACGAACAGTTGATGAGCTCGATGCAGGCCACCATGGCCCGGCATAAGGGTGGGCCGGTCTGGCTATTCGCTTACGGTTCGCTGATCTGGCGGCCTGAGTGTTCGTCGACCGAGCGGGTGCGGGCGCGAATCCACGGGTATCACCGCGGCTTGTACCTGTGGTCCCACGAGCATCGGGGTACGCCGGAAATACCCGGGTTGGTCTTCGGCCTGGATCGCGGTGGTTCGTGCAGCGGCTTTGCCTACCGCCTGCCGGAAGATCAGTTGGAGGCCTCGCTTTACGCCTTGTGGCAGCGCGAAATGCCTTACCCCTCCTATCGGCCGCACTGGCTCAGTTGCCGTCTGGAAGATGGCAGTCGGGTGCAGGCGCTGGGGTTTGTATTGGAGCGGCACCTGCCGAGCTACGCCGGCAATCTGCCCGACATCGTGCTCAGCCACGTGCTGCAAAGCGCTTGCGGGCGTTACGGCACTACGCGCGATTATGTCGAGCAGACCGTTAACGCCCTGCGTAGCCACGCCATGCCAGACAAAAACCTGGAGGCGCGGCTCAAGCGTTGTGCCAAGGATTGCTCAGGCGATTAACGCGCCGAGCTGACACTGTTGGTGTGCCACAACGTCGGGATCAGGCACGCGATCGCCAGCAGGCACGCGCCGACCAGCAGCACAAAGCCGCCGTCCCAGCCGAAGTGGTCCACGGTATAGCCCATGGCCGCACTCGCTGCCACCGAACCGCCCAGGTAACCGAACAGGCCGGTGAAGCCCGCAGCCGTACCGGCGGCTTTTTTCGGCGCCAGTTCCAGCGCCTGCAGGCCGATCAGCATCACCGGGCCGTAGATCAGGAAGCCGATCGAGAAAAGCGCGATCATGTCGACCATCGGATTACCCGGCGGGTTGAGCCAGTACACCAGGGTCGCTACGGTCACCAGCGCCATGAACACGATACCGGTCAGGCCACGGTTGCCGCGGAAGATCTTGTCTGACATCCAGCCGCACAGCAGCGTGCCCGGGATACCCGCCCACTCGTAGAAGAAGTACGCCCAGGACGACTTGTCGACCGTGAAGTGCTTGGCTTCTTTCAAGTAGGTCGGTGCCCAGTCCAGCACGCCGTAGCGCAACAGGTAGACGAACACGTTGGCAAAGGCGATGTACCACAGCATTTTGTTGTGTAGCACGTACTTGACGAAGATTTCTTTGGCGCTGAATTCGTCTTCGTGGCTGGCGTCGTAGCCTTCCGGATAATCGTTTTTGTACTGCTCAATCGGCGGCAGGCCGACCGATTGCGGGGTGTCGCGCATGGTGATGAAGGCGAATGCCGCCACCAGTAACGCAACCGTTGCCGGCACATAGAACGCGGCATGCCAGTCATTGAACCAGGCCATGCCGAGCAGGAACAACGGGCCGATCAGGCCGCCGCCGACGTTGTGCGCCACGTTCCACACGGACACCACGCCACCGCGTTCCTTCTGCGACCACCAATGCACCATGGTCCGTCCGCTCGGCGGCCAACCCATGCCCTGGGCCCAACCGTTGATGAACAGCAAAATGAACATCATGGTCACGCTGGACGTCGCCCAAGGCGCGAAACCGAAAATGAACATCACTCCCGCCGATACCAGCAGGCCGAAGGGCAGGAAGTAGCGCGGGTTGGAGCGGTCGGACACCAGGCCCATGAGGAACTTGGACAGGCCGTAGGCAATCGCGATCGCCGACATCGCCAGGCCCAGTTCGCCCCGGGTGTAACCCTCGTCGATCAGGTAGGGCATGGCCAGGGAGAAGTTTTTACGCAGCAGGTAGTACCCGGCGTAACCGAAGAAAATACCGGCGAAGATCTGCCAGCGCAGGCGTCGGTAGGTACTGTCTATTTTTTCTTCAGGCAGGGGCGCCTGATGCACGGCAGGACGAAAGAAAGCAAACATTCAAGAGCTCCAGATTTCTTGTTTTGACAGCGGATGCGAATGTTACAGTTTCGTTACCGAAAATAGCATCGCGTCTTATGTGCAAACACAGGAAATATGAGCAAACGCATGTTCTCTTACGAACATGTCGCGAATGGGCAAGTGATGGTCGCAGTTGGCGTCTGCAGGACACTGGAGATCAAAATGTGGGAGGGGCGGTGCGACGATTCGACTTGCCCCCGATGGCGGTTCAGTCAACAGATGTATTAACTGACCCACTGTCATCGGGGGCAAGTCGAATCGTCGCACCGCCCCTCCCACATTTGAGCGCATTTCACCTCTGTCAGCGGGTCTGGACGACCACCTTGCCCACGGCTTTGCGCTGCCCCAGGTCATTGATCGCCTTGGCAGCCTGCTCAAGTGGGTACACCCGCGAAACCAGCGGTTTCAACTTGCCCTCGGCATACCAACCAAACAGCTGCTGGAAGTTCGCCGCATTGTCCTGCGGCTGGCGCTGGGCGAACGAGCCCCAGAACACCCCGACCACGGCCGCACCTTTGAGCAGTGCCAGCGGCTGGGTCGAACTCAATCACCTGCCATTGTTCGGCGAAAACCCGTTGATGGGCGCTGAAGTGGTCGCCCGCGCAGACGGGCAACAGATCGAAGTGCTCGCTTACGCGCCAAG
>NZ_JAKNRV010000314.1:0-6147 GCF_023072625.1 Pseudomonas emilianonis | reverse complement strand
CCTCGGCGCTGGCCTGGATGCCGCGAATCCTTCGCAACGGGCGGCGGCGCAGTAAATGCCAGCCGGCGGCGCCGGGGATGATGGTCAGGGACACCGCCCACAGCAGCGCGTGCCAGATGATCCGAGTCACCCCGAACAGCGAACCGTTGGCGCGTACCAGCACCAGCCAGCGGCCGTCCGAGGTGTGGGTGGCGACGGCGTCGCAGCTGTCTTTGGGCAGTTTCGGGTCGTCGGAGTCGATGCAGTTGGCCAGGGCGTGGATTTTTCCGTCCAGGCGCAAGTCGGGCGGTATCGCATGGATTGGCCCGCTCAATGGGCGAAATTGCTCATCGAACAGGCCGTAGGCGTCTACGCCCTTCATGTCGAAGGTCATGCTGGTGGTCAGCGCTTCCACCAGTTCGTCGCCGTCGAACCGCTGGAACAGGTGCTGGCGCTGCATCAGCGAATGGCGCGACAGGTCGCTTAGATAATCTGACACCTCGTAATACAGCACCCCCATGAGGATGCAGCTCCAGGCCACGAACAGCGAACTGTACAGCGCCAGCAAGCGGCTGCTGGAGGAGCGCCAGCCCTTAGATGGGTTCAGCAATGACATAACCGGAACCTCGTACCGTGCGGATCAGCGGCGTGAGGCCCGGTGGATCGATTTTCTTGCGCAGGCGCCCGATGTGGACGTCGATCAGGTTGGTGCCGGGGTCGAAGTGATAACCCCAGACTTCCTCGAAGATCATCATCCGCGACAGGATCTGCCCGGTGTTGCGCATCAGGAATTCCAGCAGTTTGTATTCTGTGGGCAGCAGGCTCAGCGGCTGGTCGGCGCGGCTGGCTTCACGGCTGATCAGGTTCAGCTCAAGGTCGGCCACGCGCAGGGCGGTTTCGAATTCCTTGACCGTGCTTTTGCGCCGCAGCAGCACTTCGACGCGGGCGGCCATTTCATCGGAGGCGAACGGCTTGGTCAGGTAGTCATCCCCACCGGCGCGCAGGCCGCGTACCCGCTCGTCGACATCGGAGAGCGCGCTGATCATCAGGATCGGCGTCGACACGCCGATGGTGCGCAGGGTGGTGACGATGGCCAGGCCGTCGAGTTCCGGCAGCATACGGTCGAGGGTGATCAGATCGTAATCACCACTCACGGCGCGGACCAGGCCTTCGCGGCCGTTGTCCACCCAGTCTACATCCAGTCCATGGCTACTCAGCTCGGCGACGATCTCGCGGGCCGTTACGGCGTCATCCTCGATGGTCAAAATGCGGGTCATAGGATTACCTGGTGAGCGATTCACACTAGAAGTGCGGGCATTTTGCCAAGAAATGGCTGAACGCTTCCTAAATAAAACTTCATGTTGGCAAAACTGACACAAGTTTCACGGCAGGCACCGGCCAGTGTGGCAGGGGGCGTGCTCCTTCCCACAGGGGAATGCATTACGCCCGCCTGCAACAGCCATTTCTTGCAAGTTGCATGGTTCTGGCAAGTTCAATTTACTTAACTTTTTGAAATATAAAGACTTTATTTTTTTACGCGACTGGCATGCGGCCTGCACTGTCCCTTTTGAGAGTTGTAACACTATTTTTCCTGCCGGGAGCACAACAACAATGATCACATCCTCATCCACACTGCAAGAGTCGAGCACGCTCTCCGGGGTTTCCTGGGGGGCTATCTTTGCCGGGGCCGCTGCGGCGGCTGCGTTGTCGCTGATTCTGGTATTGCTGGGCTTCGGCCTGGGTTTTTCGGCGGTCTCGCCGTGGGCCGACAGCGGTATCAGCGCCAAGGGGCTTGGCATTTCCACCATTATCTGGCTGGCCTTTACCCAGATTGTCGCGTCTGGGCTGGGCGGTTATATCGCCGGCCGGTTGCGGGTTAAGTGGGCCAATATGCACGGCGATGAGGTGTACTTTCGCGACACCGCCCATGGTTTCCTGGCCTGGGCGGTCGCCACGCTGATCACCGCAGTGCTGGTGGTCGGTTCGGTCAGCAGTGTCGTGAGCGGTGGTGTGAAAGCCGGTACCAGCGTGGCAGCGGGCGCGGCCAGCGGTATCACTCAAGCCGCGGGCAGTGCAGCCAAAGGCCTTAACGGCGGCGACTTCGACTACTACGTCGACAGCCTGTTTCGTGATGATCGCCCGGTCGCGGTCAGTGATGACGCTGCCCATGGCGTGGTTGCACGCATCTTCACCCGCACCCTGAGTAATGACGGCCAACTCGCCGCTGAAGACCGTGCCTACCTGGCCCAGTTGATCAGCCAACGCACCAACCTTAGCCAGGCCGATGCCGAAGCGCGTATCGACAAAGTCTACAGTGATGCGCGTAAAGCCGTCGAAGACGCCAAGCTCAAAGCCAAGCAAGCCGCTGATACGGCCGCCAAAGTCGCTGCCTATACCTCACTGTGGACCTTTGTCGCACTGTTGATCGGCGCCTTCTTTGCCAGCTTCGCTGCGACCTTTGGTGGCCGTCGCCGCGATGCCGTGGTGTACGTCGAAACCGAAACCTACGTTCGTTAATTCAAGGAGAACAACATGCGCTCATTACTTCTGTGGTTCCTCGGCGTGCCGATCCCGGTGATCATCCTGATCGCGATCTTCATGCACTGATCCCAGTGATTTGTGGGAGGGGGCTCGCCCCCGGTAGCGGAGTGTCAGTCGACAGCACTTTCGACTGTTCCAACGCCATCGGGGGCAAGCCCCTTCCCTCATTTGGCCTGCTGTGTCAGATAGTCAGTCGTCAAACCCGACCTGCTCATGAATCTCATCCACCTTCAATTCCAAGCGATACGCCACCGCAATGAACAACGCCTGGCACAGGCACAACGTGGCGCTCAGGGAGCGGAAGGCAAACGATGAGCCTTCATTCACCAGCAACACTGCGTTCGCCCGCTTGGCCAGGGGCGACAGGTTGCTGTCGGTAATGATCAGTGTCTTGGCCTGATGGTGCTGGGCGATACGCAGGCAGTGCTGGGTCTCTTTGCCGTAGGGCGTGAAGCTGATGGCGATCACCAGGTCATTGGCGCGCACACTGCGCATCTGCTCGCGGTAACTGCCGCCCAGGCCTGAGATCAAGTGGATGCGCTTGTTGGTGTGCTGCAGGTTGTAGACCAGGTAGTCGGCCACCGCAAACGAACGGCGCACGCCGACCACGTAGATGTTGTCGGCGTTGACCACCAGGTCCACGGCTTTTTCGAACGCCGTGTCATCCAGTTCCAGGCCCAGGCGCTCAATGCCCGAGAGGGTGGCGTTGACGCACTCGCGCGCCAGGTCGCCGCCGCTGGCCTTCTGCGACTTGTTGGCGATCATGCTGCGGATGCGCTGCTGATAGTTCTGCACCGGCGTGGTCTTGTGGGTGTACGCCTCGCGAAACAGCGCCTGCATCTCACTGAACCCGCTGAACCCGAAACGCTGGGAAAACCGCACGATGGCCGACGGATGCACTTCGCATTCGCGGGCGATGTCGCTGATACGGTCGACCATGATCCGGTCGCTCTGCTGGCTCATGTAGCTGGCGATGCGCTTGAGCTGGCGTGGCAGGCTTTCGTATTCGTCGGTGATCAGCTGCAGCAGGCGTTCGGCATTGATCGCAGGGCTGGCGAGAGTGTCTTGGGAAGCGGTCTCGGGCGTGGCCGGCTGATCGGTGCGGGACATGGGCAATCCTTCTGGCGGGTTCATCTGGTGCGCTGTTAGTGGGCGCAAGTCTACAGGGTAGGCGCAAAAAAATACCCCGGCATGCGGCCGCGAGTGGCCTGCTGAATCGATGCAGTGTCGCTGGCGTGCCTCTATGCTGACGTATTGGAATAAAAATTCCACTAAAAATAATTATGGAATAAATATTGATTGAGTTCGCTGAACGTTCTAGTCTGCTCCACCAAGAGCGTTTGCCGTCGCCACGGTGGCACAACGCAGGCTGATAAAAATAACAGGAGCCAGCATGGGCCAGACTCGTTTTGCCAGTGGGCGTCAATTGGATCTGATTTGCCTCGGGCGCCTGGGCGTCGACCTCTATGCACAGCAAGTCGGTGCGCGGCTTGAGGACGTTTCCAGCTTTGCCAAGTACCTCGGCGGTTCTTCCGCCAACATCGCTTTTGGCACCGCACGCTTGGGCCTCAAGTCGGCGATGTTGAGCCGGGTCGGGGACGACCATATGGGCCGCTTCCTGACGGAATCCCTGGCCCGTGAAGGCTGCGATGTCAGCGGCGTCAAGGTCGACCCGGAACGCCTCACCGCCCTGGTGTTGCTCGGCCTCAAGGACCGCGAAAAAGGCGCCCTGCTGGCGCACCTGCAGAAGTACAAAAAGTACCCGCAGAGCGCTCTGAACAGTGGCAAGGAAGGCATGAATCGCTTGCGCTTCGTGGTCGATGCACAAGGCAATGTGCTGTCCTATGAGCTGGTGGGCCGCTCCGGCAACGCCAACCTGGACCGCGCCACCCTGGATATGATCCGTAATGCCCAGCCATTGCCCAAGCCACCGGCCGACATGGTAAAAAGCGGCAGCATTGAGATCGTCGCGCCGTTCGTTTACAACATCGAGAAGCGTCGCCGCTAAAGGCACGCGCAGGGCTGTGTGAGAGGGGGCTTGCTCCCTCCCACATTGGGTTTTCTCGTTTTAGCAAAATCTCGCACATTCCTCGCTCAATCCTTATCAAAGTTCTGATAACGTGCGTCTATCGATTGCAGTCGGTATGCTTGGCTCGCAACCTCATGGACGCCCGCTATGACTCTTACAGAATTACGCTACATCGTGACCCTCGCCCAAGAACAACACTTCGGTCACGCGGCCGAGCGTTGCCACGTCAGCCAGCCGACGCTGTCGGTGGGTGTGAAAAAACTTGAAGACGAACTCGGTGTGCTGATTTTCGAGCGCAGCAAAAGCGCCGTGCGCCTGACGCCGGTCGGTGAAGGCATCGTCGCCCAGGCCCAAAAGGTTCTGGAGCAAGCCCAAAGCATTCGTGAACTGGCCCAGGCCGGCAAAAACCAGCTGACCGCGCCGCTGAAAGTCGGGGCCATCTACACCGTCGGCCCGTACCTGTTCCCGCACCTGATTCCGCAACTGCACCGCGTCGCGCCGCAGATGCCGCTGTATATCGAAGAGAACTTCACCCACGTGCTGCGCGACAAACTGCGCAACGGCGAGCTGGACGCAATCATCATTGCGCTGCCGTTCAACGAGGCCGACGTGCTGACCCTGCCGCTCTACGACGAGCCGTTCTACGTACTGATGCCGGCCTCGCACCCGTGGACACAGAAAGACACCATCGACGCCGGCCTGCTCAACGACAAGAGCCTGCTGCTGCTCGGTGAAGGCCACTGCTTCCGCGACCAGGTGCTGGAAGCCTGCCCGACCCTGACCAAGGGCCACGACGGCGCCAAACACACCACCGTCGAATCCAGCTCCCTGGAAACCATTCGCCACATGGTCGCCTCCGGCCTGGGCATCTCGATCCTGCCGCTGTCGGCGGTGGACAGCCATCACTACGCCCCAGGCGTGATCGCAGTACGCCCACTCACGCCGCCGGTGCCGTTCCGTACCGTGGCGATTGCCTGGCGCGCCAGCTTCCCACGACCCAAAGCCATTGAGATCCTTGCCGACTCGATTCGCCTGTGTTCGGTGGCCAAGCCGCCCGCTGCGAGCTAAGCCGCTGTATGACTGAGCTGTCGCAGGTGTCGGTGACGGCGCTCAAGGGTGTCGGCGAAGCCATGGCCGAGAAGTTGGCCAAGGTCGGCCTGGAGAACCTTCAGGATGTGCTGTTCCACCTGCCCCTACGCTACCAGGACCGCACACGCGTGGTGCCCATCGGCCATTTGCGCCCGGGGCAAGACGCGGTAATCGAAGGCACCGTCAGCGGCGCCGACGTGGTGATGGGCAAGCGCCGCAGTTTAGTCGTGCGCTTGCAGGACGGCACCGGTGGCCTGAGCCTGCGCTTCTATCATTTCAGCAACGCGCAGAAGGAAGGCCTCAAGCGCGGCACCCGCGTGCGTTGCTACGGCGAAGCACGCCCCGGCGCCTCCGGCCTGGAAATCTACCACCCGGAATACCGCGCCATTACCGGCGACGAGCCGCCGCCGGTCGACACCACCCTGACGCCGATCTACCCGCTGACCGAAGGCCTCACCCAACAGCGCCTGCGCCAACTGTGCCAGCAGACCCTGAGCATGCTCGGCCCG
>NZ_JAKNRV010000313.1:0-6177 GCF_023072625.1 Pseudomonas emilianonis | reverse complement strand
GTGCTGTGGTGGGCGTTGGCGACCTTCCTGGTGCTGACCTATCCGCGTACCAGCAGCCAGTGGTCCAGCGTTGCCTGCAAGCTGGTGATCGGCTTGTTGATTCTGCTGCCGGCCTGGCAAGGGCTGGTGGAGATCAAGCGCTTCCCGATCGGTAATGAATTGATCCTGGGGGTGATGGTGTTGGTCTGGGGCGCCGATATTGGTGCTTACTTCTCCGGTCGGGCTTTGGGCAAGCGCAAGCTGGCGCCGGCGGTCAGTCCGGGCAAGAGCTGGGAGGGCGTATACGGCGGCCTGGCCTTGACCTTGATCATTACGCTCGTGGTCGGTGTTGTGCGTGACTGGTCGGTGAAAGAGCTGTGCCTGGCCTTGCTGGGGACGGCCATCGTCGTGTTTATCTCGGTCGTGGGCGACCTCACTGAAAGCATGTTCAAGCGCCAGGCCGGGGTCAAGGACAGTAGCAATCTGTTGCCGGGTCATGGCGGCGTGCTGGACCGCATCGACAGTCTGACCGCTGCGATCCCGATCTTTGCCGTGCTGTTGTGGATGGCTGCTTCGTGAGCCGCCTGCAGCAGGTCACCGTGCTGGGTGCGACCGGCTCGGTAGGGTTAAGCGCCCTGGATGTGATCGCTCGCCACCCGGAACGCTATCAAGTCTTCGCATTGACCGGCTTCTCTCGCCTGACTGAGCTGCTGGCGCTGTGCGTGCGCCATGCGCCGCGTTTTGCTGTAGTGCCTGGGGCCGTTGCTGCGCGGGGCTTGCAGGATGACCTGCGCGCCGCTGGCCTTGCCACTCAGGTGCTGGTGGGCGAGGAGGGCTTGTGCCAGGTGTCGGCTGATGCCGAGGTGGATGCCGTGGTGGCGGCCATTGTCGGAGCCGCTGGCTTGCGCCCGACCCTGGCCGCTGTCGATGCCGGCAAGAAAATCCTGCTGGCCAATAAAGAAGCGCTGGTCATGTCCGGCACGCTCTTTATGCAGGCTGTGCGCAAGAGTGGCGCGATATTGCTGCCGCTGGACAGCGAGCACAACGCGATCTTCCAGTGCATGCCCGGTGATTTTGCCCGAGGCTTGAGCCAGGTCGGCGTGCGCCGGATTTTGCTGACAGCGTCCGGTGGGCCTTTCCGTAAAACTCCGCTGGCGGACTTGGAGCACGTGTCTCCGGATCAGGCGTGCGCTCATCCGAACTGGTCCATGGGGCGCAAGATCTCCGTGGATTCGGCCAGCATGATGAACAAGGGCCTGGAATTGATCGAGGCCTGCTGGTTGTTCGATGCACGGCCTGACCAGGTCGAGGTGGTGATTCACCCGCAAAGTGTGATTCATTCCCTGGTCGACTATGTGGATGGCTCGGTACTGGCGCAGTTGGGTAACCCCGATATGCGCACGCCGATCGCCAATGCCCTGGCCTGGCCTGAGCGGATTGACTCCGGTGTTGCGCCGCTGGACCTGTTCGCCATTGCTCGCCTGGACTTCGAGGCGCCGGACGAGCAGCGCTTTCCGTGCCTGCGCCTGGCGCGACAGGCAGCGGAGGCGGGCAACAGTGCGCCGGCGATGCTCAATGCGGCTAACGAAGTGGCTGTGGCAGCGTTTCTTGCACAGCGCATCCGCTTTCCGCAGATCGCGAGTATCATCGAGGATGTTCTGAGTCTTGAGCCCGTAGTGGCTGTGAATGATCTGGGGGCAGTGTTCGAGGCGGATGCCAAGGCCCGCGCCCTGGCCGAGCAATGGTTGGGCCGCAACGCGCGTTAGTCTGTGGACGCGTTTGCGTCTTCAGGCACTGGATTGGAATGCGGAGAAATTAGATGAGTGCGCTTTACATGATTGTCGGCACCCTGGTTGCTCTGGGTGTGCTGGTTACCTTCCACGAATTCGGCCACTTCTGGGTGGCGCGTCGTTGCGGCGTCAAGGTACTGCGCTTTTCCGTCGGTTTCGGCATGCCGTTGCTGCGCTGGCACGACCGCCGCGGCACCGAGTTCGTGATCGCCGCCATCCCCTTGGGCGGCTACGTCAAGATGCTCGATGAGCGCGAAGGCGAAGTGCCGGTGGATCAACTGGACCAGTCCTTCAATCGCAAGACCGTTCGTCAGCGCATCGCTATTGTCGCCGCCGGCCCGATTGCCAATTTCCTGTTGGCCATGGTGTTCTTCTGGTTCCTGGCCATGCTCGGCAGCGAACAGATACGCCCGGTTATCGGTGCGGTTGAGGCGGACAGCATGGCGGCGAAGGCCGGATTGGTCGCCGGGCAGGAAATTGTTTCCATTGATGGCGAGCCAACCACGGGTTGGGGGGCGGTCAATTTGCAGTTGGTGCGTCGCCTGGGCGAAAGCGGCACTGTCAATGTCGTGGTGCGCGAGCAGGACTCCTCGTCCGAGACCCCGCGTGAACTGACTCTCGACCATTGGCTCAAGGGTTCCGATGAGCCGGACCCGATCAAGTCCCTGGGGATTCGCCCATGGCGCCCGGCCTTGCCGCCGGTGCTCACCGAACTTGATCCGAAAGGCCCGGCCCAGGCCGCAGGTCTGAAAACCGGTGATCGCCTGTTGGCCCTCGATGGCCAGGCGCTGGGTGATTGGCAGCAAGTGGTCGACCTGGTGCGTGTGCGGCCTGATACCAGAATTGTGCTGAAAGTTGAGCGCGATGGTGCTCAAATTGACGTTCCCGTGACCCTGGCGGTACGTGGGGAGGCCAAGGCGGCCGGGGGTTACCTCGGTGCCGGGGTCAAGCGTCCGGAGTGGCCGCCTTCAATGATGCGTGAGGTCAGTTTCGGGCCGTTGGCAGCAATTGGCGAGGGTGCGAAACGCACTTGGACCATGAGCGTGCTGACTCTCGAGTCGCTCAAGAAAATGTTGTTCGGCGAGCTCTCGGTAAAAAACTTGAGTGGGCCGATAACCATTGCTAAAGTGGCGGGCGCTTCTGCCCAGTCGGGTGTCGCGGATTTCCTGAATTTCCTGGCTTATCTGAGTATTAGCCTTGGGGTTCTGAATTTGTTGCCCATTCCAGTATTGGATGGGGGGCATCTGTTGTTTTATCTGGTCGAGTGGGTGCGTGGTCGCCCCTTGTCGGATCGGGTGCAGGGTTGGGGGATACAGATCGGTATCAGTTTGGTGGTCGGGGTGATGTTGTTAGCCTTGGTCAACGATCTGGGACGACTGTAACGCTTCGCTGAATTGCGAATCTGCCGCATTTTGCGGCAGTTTGTTTATTGCCAGTTGGAATAAGAAAGGACTTCATGAAACGTCTGCTGCTAACTGCGGTTCTCACCGTATTGATGATCGCCGAAGTTCACGCCGAGTCCTTCACTATCTCCGATATTCGCGTCAACGGCCTCCAGCGGGTTTCCGCGGGTAGCGTCTTTGGTGCCTTGCCGTTGAACGTCGGGGAACAGGCTGATGACCGTCGCCTGGTGGAATCCACTCGTGCGCTGTTCAAAACCGGGTTCTTTCAAGATATCCAACTGGGTCGCGAAGGCAACGTCCTGGTCATCACCGTCGTCGAGCGACCTTCCGTCGCCAGTATCGAGATCGAGGGTAACAAGGCGATCTCCACTGAAGACCTGATGAAGGGCCTCAAGCAATCCGGCCTGGCCGAGGGCGAGATCTTCCAGCGCGCCACCCTTGAGGGTGTGCGTAACGAACTGCAACGCCAGTACGTTGCCCAGGGCCGCTACTCCGCGACCGTGGAAACGGAAGTGGTCCCGCAGCCTCGTAACCGTGTCGGCCTCAAGGTCAACATCAACGAAGGCACCGTGGCGGCCATTCAGCACATCAACGTGGTGGGCAACACCAAGTTCGCTGATGAAGACCTGATTGGCCTGTTCGAACTCAAGACCACCAACTGGTTGTCGTTCTTCAAGAACGACGACAAGTACGCCCGTGAAAAACTCTCCGGTGATCTGGAGCGTCTGCGTTCCTACTACCTGGACCGTGGCTATATCAACATGGATATCGCTTCGACGCAGGTGTCCATCACCCCTGACAAGAAGCACGTGTACATCACCGTCAACGTCAACGAGGGTGAGAAGTACAAGGTCCGCGACGTCAAACTCAGTGGCGACTTGAAAGTGCCTGAAGACCAGGTCAAGTCCCTGCTGCTGGTGCAGAAAGACCAGGTGTTCTCGCGCAAGCTGATGACCACTACGTCCGAACTGATCACCCGTCGCCTGGGTAACGAAGGCTATACCTTCGCCAACGTCAACGGCGTGCCGACCCCGCATGATGATGACCACACCGTGGACATCACCTTTGTGGTCGACCCAGGCAAGCGTGCCTACGTGAACCGCATCAACTTCCGTGGCAACACCAAGTCTGCGGACGAAGTGCTGCGTCGTGAAATGCGTCAGATGGAAGGTGGCTGGGCGTCGACTTACCTGATCGACCAGTCCAAGACCCGCCTTGAGCGCCTGGGCTTCTTCAAGGAAGTCAACGTCGAAACCCCGGCCGTACCGGGTGTGGACGACCAGGTTGACGTGAACTACGCCGTCGAAGAGCAAGCCTCTGGCTCGATCACCGCCAGCGTCGGTTTCGCACAGAGTGCCGGCCTGATCCTCGGTGGTTCGATTACCCAGAACAACTTCCTCGGTACCGGTAACAAGGTTTCCATCGGCCTGACCCGCAGCGAATACCAGAGTCGCTATAACTTCGGTTATGTCGACCCCTACTGGACCGCTGATGGTGTGAGCCTGGGTTACAACGCCTTCTACCGCACCACCGACTACAAAGACCTCGACGTCAACGTCGCGAGCTATGCGATCGACAGTCTGGGTGCGGGCGTCAACATCGGTTACCCGATCAGTGAGACCTCGCGTCTGACCTTCGGCCTGACCGCGCAGCAGGATGAGATCAAGACCGGTGTGTACACCGTGGATGAGATCTTCGACTTCACCCGTCGTGAAGGCGACAAGTTCCTGAACTTCAAGGCGTCTGCCGGCTGGTCCGAGTCGACCCTGAACAAAGGCGTACTGGCAACCCGTGGTCACTCCCAGAGCCTGACCCTGGAAGCCACCACGCCGGGCAGCGATCTGTCGTTCTTCAAGCTTGACTACCGTGGCCAGTTGTTCCAGCCGCTGAGCGACAATTACACCATGCGCCTGCACACTGAGCTGGGCTATGGTGACGGTTATGGTTCGACCAACGGCCTGCCGTTCTATGAAAACTACTATGCGGGTGGTTTCAACTCGGTCCGTGGCTTCAAGGACAGCACCTTGGGACCGCGTGGTACCCCTAGCCGTGGCGCTGGCGTGACGGGTAACACCGGAACCGTGGCGGACACGGACACTAGCGCGCTGCCATTCGGTGGTAACGTGCTGATCCAGGGTGGTGCGGAGATCCTTTTCCCACTGCCGTTCGTGAAAGATCAGCGGTCCCTGCGTACTTCGGTTTTCTGGGATGTGGGTAACGTATTCGACTCCAAGTGCGATCAGGTCACTAACCCGACTGGCGTGAAGTCCAATACACAGTGTAACGAAGTAAGCCTCAGCAACCTGGCGAGCTCCGTAGGTGTTGGCGTGACGTGGGTGACTGCGCTTGGTCCGTTGAGCTTTGCTCTGGCCATGCCGATCAAGAAACCGGATAACGCTGAAACCCAGATTTTCCAATTCTCCCTCGGCCAGACGTTCTAAGCGTCTGACCCAAGATAACGACAACGGATTCTGTAGGAGTACATCGTGCGTAAGTTGACTCAATTGGTTCTGCTGGCAACTGTGCTGGTAACCACCCCGGCCTTCGCCGAGATGAAAATCGCCGTCCTGAACTATCAGATGGCCCTGCTGGAATCCGATGCGGCCAAGAAGTACGCGGTGGATGCCGAGAAGAAATTCGGTCCGCAACTGACCAAGCTCAAAACGTTGGAAAGCAGTGCCAAGGGCATCCAGGATCGTCTGGTAGCCGGTGGCGACAAGATGCAGCAAGGCGAGCGCGAGCGCCTGGAGCTTGAATTCAAGCAAAAGGCCCGTGACTACCAGTTCCAGTCCAAGGAGCTGAACGAAGCCAAGGCTGTTGCCGACCGCGAAATGCTCAAGCAGCTCAAGCCGAAACTCGACAGCGCTGTGGAAGAAGTCATCAAGAAAGGTGCCTTTGACCTGGTGTTCGAACGCGGCGCCGTGATTGACGTCAAGCCTCAATACGACATCACCCGCCAGGTGATCGAGCGCATGAACCAGCTGAAGTAAGCCATGACCGCGATT
>NZ_JAKNRV010000312.1:0-6181 GCF_023072625.1 Pseudomonas emilianonis | reverse complement strand
ACCGAGTAACCGGGCGCGGGCAGGCCCAGGCCGAGCATGGCGGCGGGCACGGTGAAGCGCCGTTCTTCGCCGGTGGTTTCCTTAACCGTGACTTCGACGTCGGAGCGCCCATTCAGGCGCGGCACATTGCTCAAACTGAACGGGCCGGCGGGCACCACGGTGGAGTGAATCAACGTACCGTTCTGGCGCACTTCCACCTGGGCCGGGCCGTTGGCGATGCCGTTGATGGTCGCGCTCTGGTTCTGGTCTTGCAGGGCTTGTTCGGTGAGCACTTGCATGCCGGTGATTTGCGCACCCGCGAGCACCGGGTTGTAGAGGTTGATCTGCCCGGCCTGCAACACCGCCTGATGGCTGGCGAAGGTGCGCTGGGCGTAGGCGTCCAGGTGGGTGGTGCTTGAGGCGCTGTCTTGCCAGGTCTGCACCTGGCGGCTGCGCACGATCCAGTCGCCGGCGTTGAAACCGACCTCGGTATTGGCCGAGCCGAAGCGGCTGGAGTCGTCGCCGTAGTGGTTGTACAGGCCGGTCACGTCGTAGTTGAGCAGCGCGGCAAACCCGCCGGTCTGATAGCCGGAAATGTCCTGGGTGACCGGGCGCAGGGCCTGGGTGGGCACCACCAGGTTCAGGCTCAGGTTGGCCGGGTCATGCTCGATCACGGTTTGCGGGTATTGCTGGAGAAAGGCGTAGCAACTGCTTTCCTCGGCGGGGCCCGAAGACGGCGTCACCAACTGCGCGGCGTCCAGCAGCGGTGGGTCGAAGCATGTGGCGCCGTGCTGATCCACGCTGACATCGACGCGCCCGCGCCGCTGGCCGTTGACCGTCAGGTTGAGCGCATGGCGGCCTTGGGTAAAACGCGGGGCCTGCATCAGCAGGTTGGCGAGTTCAGGGTCGATGCCGCGCTGGAGCAGGGTCTGTGGGTCAAAGGAACCTGTCGACGACGGCGTTTGTGCCCATGCCAGGTTCGTCAGCAGCCCCTGACTGAGCGTCAGCACCAGCAATGCCAGGCGCGGTGAAACGCCAGGCACGGCTTTGCCGTCACGGAAATGGATGACTGTGTTCACACAAATGCACTCAGATAATGGAAGTGCCCGACTCGATTCCTTATCGCGCCAGACCTTCCCGGTGGCCTTCAGTAGGCGGCCACTTCGTTATAGAGGCGCCGTTGCATCCCTGGGCGCCGTCGCATCACAGGGTTATGGGCGCGTCGTGGGGCGCGACTGCAAAGCCGTACACCGTGGCGGGTTGCAGGCGCACGGTGGTGGCCCCGGCCCTGGCCCCGTTGGCGGTGACGGTCAGCGTTTCACCCGGCAGCAGGTACGTGCGTGGCAGCATCGCCGAAGCGTTGCCGGGTAGCAGTTGCAGCTCCTGGGCCAGGCGCACCACATACGGGGAGGGGTTGTGGACGCTGAGTTGATCGGCCTTCAAGGTCCATTCCAGGCCCAGCCACGGCGTGCGATTGGGCGCCAGCCCCTTGGGGTGAATGATCACCGGCAGGTTCTGGCGGACTGTCACGCCCACTTGGGCATGCCCGGCCTTGGCCGGGTCGCGCTGGGCGGGCATGCCTTCGAAAATCACGCGTTTGAGGCGTTGGGTTTTCAGCGGCGCCTGCGTTTGCAGGATGAACCGCACCAATTGGCTCTTGGACGCCTCGACCCGTGTCAGCGGCGGGGTCACGAACAACAGCGTGTCAGTGTCCTCGGGGATGTTTTCGAGGGTCACGTGCAGCAGGGCCATTTTGTTGTCGGTGTTGGTGACCGAGACCGTGGCCTCGCCATCGGCCTCGTTGACGATCACCACCGAGGTGTCCGGGACCATGCCGTCGGCACGCGCGACGCTGGCGCCGAGTACGGCCAATGCCACGCAGCAGAGGCGCGGCATTGCGCGCCAAACGGAAAAAATCAGGTTCATAGCAGGGCTCTTCAAATGGGCCGCCGAGCGCACGGTGCGTGACCGGGGCGTCGGCGGTGCGGTGTTAGAGGTAACGCAGGTCCAGCGTGATCGAGCCATCGAGGGGCACCTCTTCTTGGAGCGTCAGGGTGTTAGCCGGGCTGATCGAGGTGTCGACCCGCAGGGAGGCCACCAATTGCCGGATCGGCGCGGGCAGCGTGTCGCCGACGCGCGCAAAGCCCATGAACAGGCCCGGATACACGTAAGGCTCCGGTGACCATGTGCCGCCGTTGTCGGATGAGGTCAGGGTTTGCATCGACTGCGAGTCGCCTACCGGCCCACGCAGCGAGAGGCTGACCGAGCCCAGGCGTTCGCCGGGTGCGTGGGGGTTCACGCCCAGCCCATAAAAATAATCCGGCGCCAGCGATGACTCGCGCTTGTTATCGATGCCCACCAAGGCGAACAACACCGGGCCTTCGCAACTGATGCTCAAGCCCATTAGCTGGTTCGGCAACACCGTGAACTCGCTGGCGTTGAGCGTCGTCGCCAGGATCTTGCCGTGCTCGACCAGGCCGTTGTCCGACAGCGATACGTTGCACGCGCTGGGGGTGATTCGGCCGTTGACCTCCAACTCCACAATGGAGAGGGCGAAGGCCAAGGGCGCTGCCGTGAACATAAAGGCGAATGTCGGCAAGCGAGTAAGCAGGTTCATGGGGTGAGCTACCTGGTGTTGAACGGGTGGTACGGGCATCGGGCAAGGCGGTGGGTTACAGGTACTTGACTTCGATCGTGGCTGAGCCGTCGATCGCAGTGTCTTCGGTGATGGTCATGTTCTTTGCCGGGAGGATGAACGGGTTGACCGAGAGCGCCATCTGCGTGTTTTTGGCAGGGACAGGGACTCGCGCTGCGCCGGGGTCGCGAATCGAAACCATAATGGTTGTTGACCAGCCAGTGTCCGGATCCATGGTGGCCCAGGTAACGCCGTCGAACGAGAAGATAGGCGTGACGGCAGCCCCGTCGGCGACTCCGCTGTCGAGGCTCATGTAGTAACCGCCGATACGCTCACCGGGGATCGTCTTGCCGATCCCATATTCACCGTTGGCGCCGGAGTCGGCACGGTTGTCGGTGGTCTGCATGGCAAACAGCGTCGCTGACTCGCAGTCGATGCCCAATTGCAGGGTGGTCGGGGTCAGTTGGGTTCGGGTGTCCTGGTTAAGGTCCTTGACCGAAACCCGGCCCACGTCGACGGTGTTGGCTGAAAGGCTTGGCGTACACGCCGACGGCACGATCAGGCCCTTGACGGTCAGGTCGACGGTGGAGGCGGCAAATGCCGGTGAAAAGCTGCCGATCAGGCAGCAGGCGATCAGGGTTTTTATCGGGGTCTTCATGACGGAAATGCTCTTGGCGGATTGAGTGAAGGTCATGGCGTTACAGGTACTTGACTTCGATCGTGGCCGAGCCGTCGATCAGCGTGTCTTCGTTGATGGTCACGTTCTTTGCCGGGTTGATGAACGGGTTGACCGAGAGCGCCATCTGCGTGTTTTGGGCCGGGATAGGCACCGACCCTGCACCGACTGCGGCGATCGAGAGCAGGTAAGTCGTTCCCCAGGCGTCGTCTTCCCTAAAGCGAAACCAGGAGCCGCCGTTGTTGGTAGATCCGATCATCTGGACGGCAGTCGTGTCGGCTGTGGCGTTACTGAGCATCAGCCAGTAGCCGCCGATGCGCTCCCCGGCGGCGGTCTTGCCGATGCCAAGTTCGTTGATCGCGGCTGCCGAATCGGAGCGGTTGTCGGTAGCCTTCATGGCGAACAGCGTTGAGGCCTCGCAGTTGACGCTTAGCGTCAAGGTGGTCGGGGTCAGAAAGGTTCGGGTGTCCTGGTTAAGGTCCTTGACCGAAACCCGGCCTACGTCGACGGTGCTGGCCGAGAGAGTTGGCGTACACGCCGACGGCACGATCAGGCCTGTGACAGCCAGGTCGACGGTGGAGGCGGCAAACGCCGGGAAGGCGCAGCCGATCAGTACACCGGCAATGCTGGTGTGCAGTAGTTTTTTCATGACGGGTGAAGCTCCAGGGATGGATAGGAATACAGGGTGTCCAGGGAGGGACAGGGTTTTACGGGTGTTACAGGTACTTCATCTCAAGGGTCGCGTGCCCGTCGACGTTGACTTCGTCGGTGAGGGTCAGGCCATCGGCGCGGGCAATTCGGGTGTAGAGCACGATGTCCGCGTCGAAGACCGTCACCGCCATTGGCTGAGTGGTGTTGTCCACTGCGGCCACCGCGAGCAGGTTGAGGTGGCCCAACTGCGTACCGGGGGCCCAGGTGGTGCCGCCATCCAGGGACACGATGGTGCGCACGGCCTGGGTGTCTGCCACGGGGTTGTTCAACGTCAGCGAAACGCTGCCCAGGTTCTCGTCGTTGGGGGTCGTGCCCAGGCCGTGGTGGTTGGGAATCACCGCTGTGCCGTGGCGGTTGTCGATGGTGGTCAAGGCAAAGAGCGTCGAGCCTTCGCACTGCACGTTCAGGCGCAGGGTGTTGCGGGGCAGCAGCGTGTCTCTGTCTTGGTTGAGGTCGCGCGAGGTCAGCTTGCCGTGGTCGACGGTGCCGCCATCCGACAAGCCCGGCGTGCAGGCTTTGGGGGTGATGACGCCGGTCACGCTCAGGTCGATCTGGCTGGCCGCCAACGCGCTGGACACGTTCGTCAGCAGCAGGCTCGCCAGCAGGGCGGGGAAATATTTATGCATGGTATGAACAACCTCTGTGGGCAATGCCCTGCGTGGATGATGAGTTACAGGTACTTGACTTCGATCGTGGCGGAGCCGTCGATCAGTACTTCGTTGCTCAGGTCCAGGTTGTTGGCGGCGGCGATCGTGGTGTCGATCAGCATCTCGGTGACCACGTTCTTGATCGGGATCGGCTTACGGTTCTGGCCTGTCGAGCCGTCGCCAAACGCCGCCAGCTTTTCACTCATCCACATCACGTCGTCGATGGCACTCCAGCTCACGCCATCCAACGATTCGATCGGCTCGACGGCGACGTTATCGGCCACCGGGTCTCTGAGGGAGATCCAGAAAATGCCGATTTTCTGCAGGTTGTTGATCAGGCCCAAGCCGTAGCCGCTGCCGCCTTGGCCGTCCATTGACGAGCCGGGACGGTTGTCGGTGCTGCGCAACGCAAACAGGGTCTGGGCCTCGCAGTCCACGCTCAATTGCAACCGGGCGGTGGGCAGTTTGGTTGGGGCGGTGGGGTTGAGGTCTTTTGCCGCGATCTTGCCGTGATCCACCTTGCCACTACCGGACAGTGTCGGCGTGCAGGCGCTTGGGGTAATCAAGCCGGTGACCGTCAGCTCCACGGTACTGGCGGCGAACGTCATGCCGCTGCCGACAAGGGCGATGGCGGCAGTGAGGGCGGCTAGGGACTTTTTCATGTGATAACGCTTCCGGTGCAAAGCTGACTGCCAAGAGGCTGGGGGGCCCTTTGGCAGTTGCGTTGCGACCGACTGGAATGGCCGGTCGCGTCCCGCTCTTGGGATGCCGGGCAATTTATCGGGGGGAGGGCGTCTGGCAAATACAACAAATACGACATTGAGCGGATGTCGCACACGCACAATCGACTTGTCGGAACTCGTTTTAATGTCTGTAGGAAATATAAGGATTTCGTAGTTGTTGTATCGCTCATTCACCCTATTTCGAATAGCTTCCCCGCCGATACAGCTTCACGGCCCATTCGAACAGATGTGAGCATCAGCGCTTGAACCCTCGCCCATCTGTCGGCGCAGGTTCTGTCGGCCGTCGAGGTTGTCGATCCCGGCGCCGCGCGCTTCTTGAAGTTGAGGTAGTCATGTCATCAGGCCCTATCCCAGGCGACCGAGCAGGGGATGACCTGGGCGCGCAGCCCCCATTGACGCGGCATTGGCGCGAACTCACGGTGCTGTTGGTGGACGATCACCCCGCATACTGCCTGCTGATGGGCGCGATGTTGGAGCGATTGGGGCTGGCCTTTGCAGTGTGTGTGCAGGGCCAGGCCGCGCTGGCGATTCTGGATGTCACCCGCGTCGACCTGATTTTCAGCGACTGCCGGATGCCGGTGATGGACGGCTATGCCATGACCCGTGAACTGCGTTGCCGGGAACAGCGCGCGGGTACGGAGCGCGTGCCGGTCATCGCCTTCACCGGCACGCTGGGAACCCGCGAAATCCAGCAGTGCCAGGCCGCCGGCATGGATGCCTGGCTGGCCAAACCCGTGACCTTTCAACAACTGCGCCAAGTGCTCGGCGACTGGCTGCCCGGCCCGCGCAT
>NZ_JAKNRV010000311.1:0-6194 GCF_023072625.1 Pseudomonas emilianonis | reverse complement strand
CAATTGCTTGAGCAGCTCCAGGCCACTGCCGTCGGGCAGCATCACGTCGAGCACCACGGCCGCCGGGGCGCTGTCGGCCAAGGCTTTGCGGGCGCTCAAACCGTCGTGGCAGGCGCGCACCTGGAAGCCTTCCTGGCTCAACCAACTGGTCAGCAGCTCGCAGAGCTCTTGGTCATCATCTATCAGTAACAGCTCGCTCATGACTCACTCAATTTAGCCATTGTCGACGGCGACGGTGCCCACCACTGGCGAAGATCCCGCACAGCAAGGCGATCAGTGCGACGGCTGCGCCGGTGACAAACCACTGCTGTTGCTCGGTCAGCCATCGGGTCAAGCCGCCGCCCTGTGTCTCTTTGAGTTGCTGGGCCAGGCGTTGATTCTCTTGGCGCAAGCGACTCAGCTGGGCGCTTTCACGGGCAGCATCCGTGGTTTGCAGTTGCTTGCTCAGTTCTTCACGCAGCCGTTCGCTTTCTTTCAAGCGTTGCTGCAATTCGGTGATCTGGCTGCCGGCACTCAAGGACAGGGGCGTAGAACTGCCGGTGTTCGAGGTTTCTTCAGCGTGGGCCGTAGCCCCGATCATTAACACTGCCAACAGACACAACTGACGTAAGCGCATCGGAACTCCTGATTCCACACGAATATTCAGAACGTTGTCGGCAGGTTACCCAGAATAATGAGCAATTAGGAGTGCGCCGAACCGAATTGGTTCGGCGCGACCGGGGTCAAGGCAGGACTTGCTTGAACGGTTTGATCACTACATCCGCGTAGACGCCGGCCGCCACATACGGGTCAGCCTTGGCCCAGGCTTGGGCATCGGCCAGGGACGCGAACTCGGCAACGATCAGGCTACCGGTGAAACCGGCGGCGCCCGGGTCGTTGCTGTCGATCGCCGGGTGCGGGCCGGCCAACACGATGCGGCCTTCGGCCTGCAGCACTTTCAGGCGCTCGACGTGGGCCGGGCGCACGGACAGGCGTTTTTCCAGCGAGTTGGCAACGTCGGTGGCAATGATGGCGTAGAGCATGTCAGTCCTCGGTTTTCGGCGTAGTGGGGTCGGTTTCATGCAGGTGGCGCGACAGGTAGATGCCTTGGCCGACCAGGAACAATACGGTCATGCCCAGGCTGCCGAACACCTTGAAGTCGACCCAGTAGTCCTGGAAGGTGAAGGCCACGAACAGGTTGGCGCCGCCGCAGAACAGGAAAAACACGATCCAGGCCACGTTCAGGCGTGTCCACACCGGTTCCGGCAGGGTCAGGGCATGGCCCATGATCCGCTTGATCAACAGGCGATCGCCAACGAAGTGGCTACCGATAAACGCCAGGGCGAACAGCCAGTTCACCACCGGGGCTTTCCATTTAAGAAAGGTTTCGCTGTGGAAGGCCAGGGTCAGGCTGCCGAAGACCAGGCAGGCGACCAGGGTCAACCATTGGCTTTTTTCGAGTTTGCGCTGGGAGATGAAGATGGCGCCGTAGACCACGATGGAGCTGATGATCAGCACGGCGGTGGCGCTGTAGATGCCTCCGAAGGTCAGTTCATGGCCGGCGAGATCGATGACCCTGGGGTCGAGTTTGTAAACGATGAAAAACAGCAACAGCGGGATGAAGTCGATGAATTGTTTCACAGTAAGAGCCAGAAGCTGGATGTGGCGGCATAATAACAAACATCCTTGGTAGCGAAAGCGCCACCTGACTTGAGGTTACACACTTCCGTGAATGTTGATTTGCACTGCCACAGCACGGCCTCCGATGGCGCCCTGGCGCCTGCGGTATTGGTTGCGCGTGCGTTTGAAAAAGGCGTGCGAGTCCTGTCGTTGACCGATCACGATACCCTCGAAGGCCTCGACGAGGCCCGCGAAGCCGCCCAGGCGCTGGGTATGCAACTGGTCAACGGCGTGGAATTGTCCTGCACCTGGGGCGGCGCCACCATTCATGTGCTCGGCTACGGTTTTGACCAAAAAGCCCCCGCGCTGGTGGAGGCGATCGCCCAATTGCACGCTGGCCGCTGGCTGCGCTCCGAAGAAATAAGCCGCAAGCTCGGCCTTAAAGGCATGCCCAACGCCCTCGACGGCGCCCGCGCCATCCAGCAGGAACTGGGCGACAGCGGCAACGCACCGGCCCGGCCGCATTTCGCCGATTGGATGGTGCGCGAAGGGTTTGTCCGGGACCGCGCCGAAGCCTTTCGCAAATGGCTGGGCGCCGGCAAACTGGGCGACGTCAAGCAGCATTGGCCGACCTTGGACGACACCGTCGAGACCCTGCGGGCCTCCGGGGCCTGGGTCAGCCTGGCACATCCCTGGCATTACGATTTCACCCGCAGCAAGCGTCGCAAGCTGATTGGCGACTATATTGGTGCGGGCGGCCACGCAATTGAAGTGGTCAACGGGCATCAACCCGCCGAACAGGTTGGCAGCCTGGCGATTCTTGCCCGCGAATTTGGTCTGCTGGTCAGCGCCGGCAGTGACTTTCATGGCCCAGGCGGCTGGTCCGAGATCGGCGAATATCGCCCGGTCCCGGAAGACTTGCCGCTCTTGTGGGGGCGATTCAAGCATGACCCCATTATTGCCACCGTCTGAACAGGTAGAGCACGTGAGTCAATTCTTCCAGATTCATCCGGAAAACCCTCAGCCACGCCTGATCAAACAGGCCGTGGAGATCATTCGCGCCGGTGGCGTGGTGATCTATCCAACTGATTCGTCCTACGCCATCGGTTGTCAGATCGGTGACAAAAACGCGGTCGAGCGTGTCAGACGCCTGCGTCAGTTGGACGACAAGCACAACTTCGCGCTGATCTGCAGCGACCTGTCCCAATTGGGCCTGTTCGCCAAGGTCGACACCGGCACCTTCCGCCTGCTCAAGGCCCACACGCCGGGGCCGTACACCTTTATTCTCAACGCCACCCGCGAAGTGCCGCGCCTGCTGCTGCATCCGAAGAAGCGCACCATCGGCCTGCGCGTGCCGGAACACCCGATCGCCCTGGCGCTGCTGGCCGAGTTGGGCGAGCCGCTGATGAGCGTGTCGTTGATCATGCCCGGCGCCACCGAACCGCTGGAAGACCCCTACGAAATGCGCCAACTCCTGGAAAAACACGTCGACCTGATCATCGACGGCGGTTTCGGCGGCGGCAAGGCGTCCACCGTGATCAACCTGGCCGACGGCGACCCCGAAGTGATCCGTGTCGGCTGCGGCGACCCTGCCCCGTTTATGGCCGAGGCCTGAATGTCGGCCGTGGAAACCGTCGACAGCCAGGCCGGCGCCCAGCAGGAACTGCCGTTTGCCATGGTGTATGGCCAGGCGGTCATGGAAATGCCGCTGGACCTGTACATCCCGCCGGATGCCCTGGAAGTGTTCCTTGAGGCCTTTGAAGGCCCGCTGGATTTGCTGCTGTATTTGATCCGCAAGCAAAACATCAACATCCTCGACATCCCGGTGGCGGAGATCACCCGCCAGTACATGGGCTATGTCGAGCTGATGCAGTCGGTGCGCCTGGAACTGGCCGCCGAGTACCTGGTGATGGCCGCGATGCTCGCCGAGATCAAGTCGCGCATGCTGTTGCCGCGCTCGGAGACGGTCGAGGCCGAAGAAGACGACCCGCGCGCCGAGCTGATCCGCCGCCTGCAGGAGTACGAACGCTTCAAGGCCGCCGCCGAAGGCATCGACGGCCTCAGCCGCGTGGGCCGCGATGTGGTGGTGCCCAAGCTCGATGCGCCGGAAGCCCGGGCGCGCAAGCTGTTGCCGGACGTGAGCCTGGAAGAGTTGCTGATGTCGATGGCCGAGGTGCTGCGCCGTGGCGACATGTTTGAACACCACCAGGTCAGCCGCGAGGCCTTGTCCACCCGCGAGCGCATGAGCGATGTGCTCGAACGCCTCAAGGGCGGCGGTTTTGTGCCGTTTGTCGAGCTGTTCACCGCCGAAGAAGGGCGCCTGGGAGTGGTGGTGACCTTTATGGCGATCCTCGAGCTGGTCAAGGAGTCCTTGGTCGAGCTGGTCCAGAATGAGCCTTTTGCGGCTATCCACGTGCGGGCGCGAGCCGAATAAAGAGCTGAATCGATGAATCTGACTGAACCCCGCGAACTGGCCCCGCTGCTGGAGGCCTTTCTTCTGGCTTCGGGTAAGCCGCAATCTTTGGAGCGCCTGTTCGAACTCTTTGAAGAGGCCGAACGCCCCGAACCGCCGGTCTTCAAGAAAGCCCTGGAGATCCTGCGCAAGTCCTGCGACGGCCGCGCTTTTGAGCTGCGCGAAGTGGCGTCGGGTTATCGCCTGCAGATCCGTGAGAAATTTTCCCCATGGGTCGGCCGCTTGT
The DNA here is from genome assembly GCF_023072625.1 of Pseudomonas emilianonis. Lineage (NCBI taxonomy): Bacteria > Pseudomonadati > Pseudomonadota > Gammaproteobacteria > Pseudomonadales > Pseudomonadaceae > Pseudomonas > Pseudomonas emilianonis. The sequence continues at coordinate 1,896 of NZ_JAKNRV010000311.1, read as the reverse complement.
GGGAAGAGCGCCCGCAGCGTTACTCACGGGCGATGCTGGAAACCATGGCGCTGATCGCCTATCGCCAGCCGATCACCCGCGGCGAAATCGAGGACGTGCGCGGCGTGGCCGTCAACAGCCATATCGTCAAGACGTTGCTGGAGCGCGAGTGGATTCGTATCGTCGGTTACCGCGACGTGCCCGGCAAACCGGCGATGTTCGCTACCACCAAGGTGTTCCTCGACCACTTCAACCTGAAAAACCTCGACGACCTGCCACCGCTGGCCGAATTGCGCGAGATGGAAACCGAGCCGGTACTCGACTTCGACGACGCCCCGGTCCCGGCGAGCCTGCAGGAACTGGCCGACGCCTCCGCCGAACCGGAAGAGCCGAAGGACGAAACCAGTTTCCACACCTTGCTGCTGGAATTGGACGACATGGAGCAGGGCATCAAGACCGACTTCGATGATTTGCTGCGTGATGGTGCGGCAGAGCCGGACGCCCAGGAGCTGCACGTCGAGGGGGCGGCTGAAGTTGAAATTGAAGTCGAGTCCGAGTCCGAGCCTGAACCCGAGCCCGAGGAAGACATCCTCGGCGTCGCCGAAGCCCGCGAAAAACTCCTGGCGGCCGTCGCCGCCCTCGAACAACCACCGCTGAGCGACGAAGAAGACGAAGCCCGCGCCCTGGCCGAAGCCGTCGAGGCCGAGCGCCGTCAGTTCGAAGACTGACGCGGTCCAATGTGGGAGGGGAGCAAAGCATGACTTCAACCAAAGACCCCTGCATCAGCCTGTGCAAGTTCAACGCCGACATCTGCGTCGGCTGCGGCCGCAGCAAGCGTGAGATCCGCGCCTGGAAGAAGCTCGACAAAGTCGACAAGCGCACGGTGCTCGCCGAAGCCGAGCTGCGCCTGTTGGCGTTGGGTGCCACCGGTCGGCGGAAAAGCCGCTGACTCGGCACTTATCAACTAGTCTCTGATGCGCAACGCGCGCCATGCGCGTATGATTCGCGACCCTTTGGCGATGTATTCGCCCAAAGCCCCGCTTTCAACACTCTTCAGGCCACGCCTGAATCGACCCACCGGGAGGTGCTTAAGATGAACGACAAAGACCAGAACGACAGCCAGGAAATCGGCCCTGCAGGCGAAAAACTGCAAAAGGTGCTGGCGCGTATCGGCGTGGGCTCGCGCCGCGACGTTGAAGCCTGGATCACCCAGAAGCGCATCAAGGTCAACGGCGTCGAGGCCACCCTCGGCCAGCGCGTCGACCTGCACGATGCAATCACCATTGATGGCAAGGTCATCAAGCGTGAAGAGGCCGCCGAATCGGTGCGCCGCGTGATCATGTACAACAAGCCCGATGGCGAAATCTGCACCCGTGACGACCCGGAAGGCCGTCCGACCGTGTTCGACAAGATGCCTAAGCCAAAAGAAGGCCGCTGGATCAACATCGGTCGTCTCGACATCAACACCACCGGCTTGCTGATGTTCACCACTGACGGTGAGCTGGCCAACCGCCTGATGCACCCATCCTACGAGATGGACCGCGAATACGCCGTGCGTGTGCGTGGCGAAGTCGATGACGAGATGATCGCGCGCCTCAAGGCCGGCGTCGTGCTGGAAGATGGCCCGGCGAAGTTCACCGACATCAAGCAGGCTCCAGGCGGCGAAGGGTTCAACCACTGGTATCACTGCGTGGTGATGGAAGGCCGTAACCGCGAAGTACGTCGCCTGTGGGAATCCCAGGGCCTGGTGGTCAGCCGCCTGAAACGCGTGCGTTTCGGCCCGGTGTTCTTGAACTCCGACCGCTTTCTGCATCGCCTCCGTCAGGGTTTGAGCCTGTACGAAACTGGCGGCTAGAGCAAAAGGCAAAGCTTTGAATAAGTGCAAACGCATTGTGATTCTTCCCTGGGGATTGGTTG
>NZ_JAKNRV010000310.1:0-6278 GCF_023072625.1 Pseudomonas emilianonis | reverse complement strand
CGGATGGCGACCAGGGTGCCCACGGCGGCAATCACGCCGATGCAGAAAATCGCCACGAACGAGTAGCTCGCCGCGCCCAGGCCACCGCCGGCCAGCGCCTCGGGGCTTAGGCGGGCCATCATCAGGGTGTCGGTCAGCACCATCAGCATGTGCGCCAACTGTGAGGCAATCAGCGGCCCCGCCAGCCGCAGAATGGCCCAGAGTTCGGTACGTGCCGGATGTTGGATGATCATCACGCTCAAATTCTCGGAAGGTTCGGAAAAGGCTGATTCTCGGCGCTCTCAGCCCATTGCACAAAGGGATAAAAGCGATTGCTCGCATGATTAAAACTCATGCTTGATTGATTCTGGTAGGGTTTTGGCATTGTGCTGTCGGAGCTTTCCTTATGTCTCGTCGTCTTCCTCCGCTTTATGCCCTGCGGGCCTTTGAAGCCGCTTCCCGGCACAACTCCTTCACCCGTGCAGCGCAGGAACTGTCCATCACTCAAAGTGCGGTGAGCCGGCATATCCGCACCCTTGAAGAGCATTTCGCCTGCCGCCTGTTCCAGCGCAGCGGCCGCAACCTGCAGCTCACCGAGGCCGCGCGCCTGCTGTTACCTGGGGTGCGTGAGGGCTTTGCCGCGTTGGAGCGGGCCTGTCATACCCTCAACGCCGAAGATGACATTTTGCGCATGAAGGCCCCCTCGACCCTGACCATGCGCTGGCTGCTGGCGCGGCTCAGTCGTTTCCGGCATTTGCAGCCGGGCAACGAAGTGCAGCTCACCAGCGCATGGATGAGCGTGGATGAAGTGGATTTCAACCAAGAGCCTTTCGACTGCGCAGTGCTGTTGAGCGACGGGCACTTTCCGGCGGATTGGGACGCCAGTTACCTGTTCCCGGAACTGTTGATTCCAGTCGGTGCGCCCAACTTGTTGAGCGACGGCCCGTGGGACGTCAATCGCCTGGCCAGCGCCGAGTTGCTGCACCCCACGCCCGACCGCCGCGACTGGCGTAACTGGCTGGAGCGCATGGGGCTGTCTGCCCAGGTGTCGCTCAAGGGCGGGCAGGTGTTCAATACCCTGGAATTGGGCATGATCGCCGCCGCGCGGGGTTATGGCGTGTCCATGGGCGATCTGCTGATGGTCGCCGAAGACGTGGCTCAAGGGCGCCTGAGCCTGCCGTGGCCAACCGCTGTCGCCAGTGGGGAAAATTATTACCTGGTGTGGCCGAAAACCCGCCCGGGCGGCGAGCGCCTGCGCCGGCTGGCGGAGTTTCTGCAAGGCGAAGTGCAGGCCATGGTCTTGCCCGTCGTCGAACGTCTCGATTGAAGCGCTTCAGCGTGAGCTAGCAATCGTTTGCGATTCGCTCAAGTATTGCCATCGTCCGCCGAAGTAGGGGTGTTGGAACTATCGTGCACCAACGAATCTCACTAGAAAATTTGCCGAGCAACGCTATGAGATCAGGATGATCCTGGCCTCGGCCAGGAGCTGTCATGTCTCAACCTCGTGCTCGGATCGCCTCCCAGTTAGGCCTCGCGTTAGCCGTGATTCTGGCTTTCGTTATCAGCGGCAGTACTGTTTTTGCCTTGCGTTCCCTCGACTCCGCCAACCTCGATACCCGGGAAGAACACCTGGCCAGCGAGGCGCGCCTGCTGGCCGACCAACTCAGTACGTTCCACGGCACCTTGCGCGAGAGCACCCAGCGTTTGAGCGGGCTGTTTGAAAAGCGCTTCAGCGCCGGCTTGAGTGTGCAGGCAGATCAGCCGATCGCCGTGGCCGGTGTGCAAACCCCGAGCCTGTACCTGGGCAAGGTGCTGCTGAACAACAACTTCGATGGCGTCGACGAGTTCAAGCAGATGTCCGGCGGCGTGGCCACGGTGTTCGTGCGCAGCGGCGATGACTTTATCCGTATCAGCACCTCCTTGACCAAGCAGGACGGCAGCCGTGCCATCGGCACCGTGCTGGATCGCCAGGGGCCGGCCTACTCGCGGGTGGTCGGCGGACAGACCTATATAGGCCGCGCCGTGCTGTTCGATCGCTCCTACATGACCCAGTACAGCCCGGTGCGCGACGCCAGCGGCAAGGTTATCGCGGTGCTGTTCATCGGCTTCGATTACACCGATGCGCAGAACGCCCAGTTCGACAACCTCAAACGCTTCCGCATCGGCCAGACCGGTTCGCTGGCGCTGCTCGATGAGCAGAAACACTGGCTGGTGCCGCCGGCCGGGGTGCAGGCGCCGGACCAGTCTGTTGCGGTGATGCTGGACCTGGCCAAGACCCCCGGCAAGGGCCGCTTCTGGAGCGACAAGAACGAAGATTTCTACAGCGTCTCGGTGCCGTTTGACGGCGGCCCCTGGGCGGTAGTGGCGAGCATGCCGAAAGCCGAGATCCGCGCGGTCACGTGGTCGGTGGGCACTCGCCTGGTGATCGGCAGCCTGTTGGCGATGCTGCTGGCGGTGGGCGCGACGGTGTGGTTGTTGCGCAGCAAACTGGCGCCCTTGAGTGACCTGGTACGCCAGGCCGAAGCCTTGGGCGCCGGGGATTTGAGCGCGCGCCTGAACGTGTCCAGCCATGACGAGATAGGCCAACTGGCGCGCAGCTTCAACCAGATGGGTGAAGCGTTGTCGACCATGGTGTCGCACATCCGCAAGGCCGCCGAGGAGGTCAACGGCCGCGCCCAGGCGTTGTCCGGTTTGTCCGGTGGTGCCTATGAGGGCATGGAGCAGCAGTCTGGCGAGATCACCAGCATGGCCGGCGCGGTGGAAGAGTTCAGCGCCACCTCGCTGAACATCGCCGACAACATGGGCAACACCGAACGCCTGGCCCAGGAAAACGCCCAGCAGACGCGCATCGGCCGTAACTCGATGGAGCAGGCGTCGTCGTCCCTGGAGCACATCGCCACCTCCCTGAACAGCACCGCCACGGTGATTAACACCCTCGGCCAGCGCTCCCAGGAAATCGGCGGTATCGTCGGCGTGATCACCTCGATCGCCGAACAGACCAACCTGCTGGCGCTCAACGCTGCCATCGAAGCCGCCCGCGCCGGTGAGCAAGGCCGTGGGTTTGCCGTGGTCGCTGACGAAGTACGCAACCTCGCTTCACGCACCCGCCAGGCCACCGATGAAATTTCCGGGATGATCCAAAGTATCCAGCAGGAAACCGGTAACGCCATCAGCACCATGGAACAGGGCAATGCGCTGATGCAGGAAGGCCTGTCACGCAACGCCGACGTGGCGTCGGCCCTGGCACGCATCGACGAGCAAAGCCGCTCGGCCGGGCAGCAATTCGCCGCGATCACCACCGCCACCCAGGAGCAGAGCAGCACGGCAACGTTGCTGAGCAGCAACCTGCAGAGCATTGCGCTGGCCAACAGCGAGCAACGCGAAGTGGTGTCGAACCTGGCGATTACCGCCAAGGAGCTGGAGACGCTGGCGGCGGGCTTGCGCCAAGAGGTCGATCGGTTTCGTTGACGGCGCGCCTGGAACGGCTAGCGCGCGTTGAGCGCGTTAGCCAGGCGCAGCATGGCGGTTTCGATTTCATGGGCGGTCAAGGACGAATAGCCCAATAGCCATCCCTGTTTCGTTGCGGCACCGGCATATAGCCGGCTGAGGCCGGCCAGTTGCACGCCCGCGTTGGCGGCCTGGCGGATGGTTTTTTCTTCCGACCAGCCCTCATGCAGCACGCAAGGGATTTGCAGCCCGCCCTGGGGCCGGCATGCCGTGACCACATCGCCCAGGTGCTTGCCGATGGCGTCGAGCATGATGGCTTGGCGCCCGGCGTAGAGTTTGCGCATCGCACGGACATGGGCGTTGTAATGACCGTCCTCCATAAAGCGCGTCAGCGTCAGTTGCAGGATTTGCGGGGTGTGGCCGTCCATCATGCTGCGCGCGTAGGTGAAGGCCTTGACCAGTTCAGGGGGCAGCACCATGTAGCCCATGCGCAGGCCGGGGAACAGGGTCTTGCTGAAGGTGCCGAGGTACAGCGTGCGCTGATACTTGTCCAGGCCCTGCACACAGGCGGTGGGTTTGCCGTCGTAGTGGAACTCGCTGTCGTAGTCGTCTTCGATGACCCATTTGCCTTTTTCCGCAGCCCAGTTGATCAACTCAAGGCGCCGTTCCAGGGTCAGCGTGGCGCCGGTCGGGTATTGATGCGAGGGCGTGACATACACGCACGTGGCGCCGCTGCGGTCGGCGTGCAGCAGGTCGGTGCGGATGCCCGACTCATCGACATCGATCGGCACGACCTTGGCCTCGGCGGTTTCGAAGGCCTTCCTGGCGCCGTAGTAGCCCGGGTTCTCCAGCAGGATCGGTTTGCCGACGTCCACCAACAACTGTGCACACAGAAACAGCGCCTGGCGCGTACTGCTCAGCACCAGGACCTGGTCGGGCGAGCACTTGGCCCCACGCTCAAGGTTCAAATAGGTGGCGATGGCTTTGCGTAACGACTCGGCTCCTTGCGGGTCGCCGTGCAACAGCACGCTGCTGCGATAGTCCTTCATCACCTGGCGCTGCAGGCGCTCCCAGACCTCGGTTGGGAACGAGCGGGTTTCGGGCAGGCCCGTGGCAAATGCCTTGATCACCTGTTGGTCGGCCACGCCGCCGCTGTATCCAAAATAGCCCGCCCTGAAACGTCGCGAATCAAGAGTCGGGACGGGTGGTGGGCCAGACAACACTGAACAAGCGGACCCACCGCCATCGCAGGCAAGCCAAGGCATAACGCACACCGCATACCCATGTGGGAGGGGGCTTGCCCCCGATGGCGGTGGGCCAGACAACACTGAACGAGCGGACCCACCGCCTTCGCAACCTGCGTCGTCTGGAGCAGCGTGTTCGCAATACAGGTAAACTCCCCTCCTTTTCATCTTCTCCACGGAGCTCGCCTTGCGTCTGTTTCACACCTCCGACTGGCACCTTGGGCAAAACCTGCATGGCCAGGAACGCGACTTCGAACACGCCTGTTTCCTCGAGTGGCTGCTGCGCCAGCTCGGCGCGCACACGCCGGATGTGCTGTTGATCGCCGGCGATATCTTCGACACGGTCAACCCGCCGCTCAAGGCCCAGGAGCGCCTGTACGATTTCATCATCAGCGCCCACGAACAAAACCCCCATCTCACAATTGTGATGATCGCCGGCAACCACGACTCCGGCTCGCGCATCGAATTGCCCGCGCCGTTGATGCGCCGCTTGCGCACCCATGCCTTGGGCCGAGTGTTGTGGCTGGATGACGGGCAACTGGATGCCGAGCGGTTGCTGATCCCGCTACCCGGCGCCGACGGCAAGATCGCCGCCTGGTGCCTGGCGCTGCCATTTCTGCGCCCGGCGGAAGTCACCGGGGCGCACCTGGGCGACGACTACCTGCGCGGGATTGGCCAGGTGCATGAATGGCTGATTGCCGCGGCCAACGCCAAACGCGAGCCGGGCCAGGCGCTGGTTGCCATCAGCCATGCGCACATGGCCGGCGGCTCGGTGTCGGAAGACTCCGAGCGCAGCCTGATCATCGGCAATGCCGAAGCGCTGCCCGCCAGCCTGTTCGATGCCAGCGTCAGCTATGTCGCCCTCGGTCACTTGCACAAGCCGCAGCGGGTCAATGGCGAAGAGCGCATCCGATACAGCGGCTCGCCCATTCCCTTGTCGTTCTCCGAAATCGGCTACCAACACCAGATTCTCGACGTGACCTTCGACGGCGAAGCCCTGCTCAGCGTCGAACCGCGCCTGATCCCGCGCGCGGTCAACCTGCAACGCCTGGAAGCCGCGCCCCTGGCCGACATCCTCAAGCAACTCGGTGACTTGCCGGACATCGACCTGCTCGCCGAAACCCAGCGCCAGCCCTGGCTGGAAGTGCGGGTACGCCTCGACGAACCGCAGCCCGACCTGCGCCAGCAAATCGAAACCGCCCTGCAAGGCAAGGCCGTGCGCCTGGTGCGCATCGCCGCCGAGTACGCCGGCAAACGCGGCAGCGACGACTCCAACGACGACCGCTTGATCGAACTCGACCAGCTCACCCCCCAGGAGCTGTTCAGCCGCGCCTGGCAGGACAACTACGGCAGTGAAGTGGATGAACAGACCTTGAAGGATTTCGCGGTGCTGCTCCAGGAAGTGCAACAGGAGGGCGAACAGCCATGAAGATCCTCGCCATCCGCCTGAAAAACCTCGCCTCCCTGGCCGGCCCGTTTGAGATCGACTTTACCGCCGAGCCCCTGGCCAGTGCCGGTTTGTTCGCGATTACCGGGCCGACCGGCGCCGGCAAAAGCACCTTGCTCGACGCGCTGTGCCTGGCGCTGTTTGGTGCCGTGCCGCGCCTG
>NZ_JAKNRV010000030.1:0-26972 GCF_023072625.1 Pseudomonas emilianonis | reverse complement strand
GCCTTGAACACCCGCTCGGTGCGCGCCTCGACCACTTTGCCGTGGGCGCCCAACACCCGGGCTTCCACCTCTTCGCCGGCCAGCGCACCGTTGACGAACCACGTGCGCCCTTCAAAGAACACGATGCCACGGCCATCATCGGCCAGGCGCTCGATGGTCAGGCGTTGCTTCTTGCCCACTGGAATCTGTGGGGCACGGCTGCCGCCCGTCGGTTGGAAGCGCAGGCCTCTCTCGTGCTTGGCCATCAGTTGGGTTCGTCGAAAATGCCGGTCGACAAGTAACGGTCGCCACGGTCACAGATGATCGCGACGATTACCGCGTTTTCCACTTCCTTGGACAATCGCAACATGCCGGCCACGGCGCCGCCAGAGGACACGCCGCAGAAGATGCCTTCTTCACGGGCCAGGCGGCGCGTGGTGTCTTCGGCTTCACGCTGGGCCATGTCGATGATGCGATCCACGCGCGAGGCGTTATAGATCTTCGGCAAATACTCTTCGGGCCAGCGACGAATCCCGGGGATCGCCGAACCTTCCATCGGTTGCAGGCCGACGATCTGGATCTCCGGGTTCTGCTCCTTCAGGTAGCGCGAGTTGCCCATGATGGTGCCGGTGGTGCCCATGGAGCTGACGAAATGGGTAATCGTGCCCTGGGTCTGGCGCCAGATTTCCGGGCCGGTGGTGGTGTAGTGCGCCTCGGGGTTGTCGCCGTTGGCGAACTGGTCCAGCACCTGGCCACGGCCTTCGGCGGCCATGCGCTCGGCGAGGTCGCGGGCGCCTTCCATGCCTTCTTCCTGGGTGACCAGGACCAATTCGGCACCGTAGGCGGTCATCGCAGCCTTGCGCTCGGCACTGCCGTTGTCGGGCATGATCAGCACCATCTTGTAACCCTTGATCGCCGCAGCCATGGCCAGGGCGATCCCGGTGTTACCGGAGGTGGCTTCGATCAGGGTGTCGCCGGGCTTGATCTGCCCGCGCAGCTCGGCGCGAGTGATCATCGACAGCGCCGGACGGTCCTTGACGGAACCGGCCGGGTTGTTCCCTTCGAGCTTGAGCAACAGGGTATTGCTGGTTTCACCCGCCATGCGTTGCAAGCGGACCAGGGGCGTGTTGCCGACGCAATCGGCGATTGTAGGGTACTGCAAGGTCATGGCGTATTCGCAATCCAGACTGCGGGGGCGAACATCATACCGGGAAAGCCTGGCGCGCCATATCACGCAAAGTGCGGTGCTTATGGCTTATAGGAATAAGCGAGTGAAGTGGCGCGCCCATCGGGGGCAAGCCCCCTCCCACATTTGCCCTGTGCCCACCAAAAATAGTGTGTACCCCACAACCCCCTGTGGGAGGGGGCTTGCCCCCGATGGACGCGCCTCGATAAATGGACTAGCCCAAATCCCCATCTCCATGATTTCTCTGAAAAACCTCTTCCCCCATCGCCGCGATCTGCCCGTCAATCAGAGCCTCAAACGGCTTGAGCAGCGCGGCAAACGATGTCGGCGCCTCCAACACCTGCAACGCCTGCACAATCGCCTCTACCGTCGACAACGCACCGGGGCCCGGCGCCTTGCGCAGCCGGTAGCGCGAGACGGCGGCCTCGACCAGCGTCACCCTGGGCAGCGCCGCCAGCAGCGGGTTGAGGTGCAACAACTTGCGCGCCTTGCGCCAGGTGCCGTCGGGGACCACCAGCAACAACGGCTCGTCACTCTGTCCATAAGCCTGCAGCGGTTGGGCATCGTCAGCGGGAAACAACAGGCGCGCCTGATAACCAGGCGGGTTCAACAAGCTCGGCAGATCATCGAATACCTCGCCCACCACCAACTGCGCATTCTTCAAGCCCAACGCCGCCAGCCGCGCGGTATTGAGTGCATGGTTGACCTCGCTCGGGTGCTGCAGCAGTAACACGCGGGTGCGGCTGTCGAGGCTGGGGATCAGCGCGCACAGGCAATGGCTGGCGGGCCGCAGGCAACGGGAGCATTGGGGTCTGGACATGGTTTTTCAGGCCTGGTTGAGCTGGGTTTTGAGCAAGTCGCGAAAGGTCTGGATCAGCGGTTCGCGGCTACGGCCACGGCGCATGATCATCGAGAACGGCGCCTGGTAGCCGAAGGTCGCCGGCAGCAGCACCCGCAGGTCGCCCTTGTCGGCCCACGCCTGGGCGTAGTGCTCGGGCAGGTAGCCGATGTAGGCGCCGGACAGCACCAGGATCAGTTGCGCCTCCATACTTTCCACGGTGGCGGCGCTGTGCTTGAAGCCATGGCGTGCCAGCTCCGCCTGGCTCCAGTAGCCGCGTCCGACCATGCGTTGTTGGGTGATCACCTGTTCAGGGATGCGCCGCTCATTGAACAGCGGGTGCCGGGTGCTGCAATACAACCAGTGCTGCTCGCGGTACAGCGGCATATAGATCAGCCCGCTCATGCGATTGGAAAACGCGCCGATGGCCAGGTCCAAACGGTTGTCCTGCACGCCCAATTGCAGTTCGTAAGGACTCATCACCGACAAATGCAAATGCACCGCCGGGTGTTCCAGGCTGTAGGCGCCGATCACTTCGGCGAACGGCAGGGCCTTGTCGCTGACGGTGGAGTCGAGCACGCCGAGCTTGAGCGTGCCACGCAGCTCGCCTTTGAGCGCGGCGGCGTATTGCTCGAAGCCTTCGAGCTCGCCCAGTAGCCGCAGGGTTTCCTGATGGAACAGCTCGCCCTTGCTGGTCAGGCTGAACCCGCCCCGGCCGCGATGGCACAGCACCAGGCCCAGCGCCGATTCGAGCTGGCTCATATAGGTGCTGATCGCCGAGGTCGAGAGGTTGAGCTCGTGCTGCGCATTGGCGAACCCCTGGTGGCGCACGATGCTGACAAAGATGCGCAGGAGTTTCAGGTCGGGCAAGGCGTTGGCCATGGTCGGCTCCGGGGAGGTGATCGCAGCAGTCTACCTGCCGGCATTAGTTTAGAAAAATCTGAACTAAGTATTTACCCCTGCCGATTCTTCCCGCCCCAGGCTTTTCGCAGAATCGGCCCCTTATAAACACAACAACGATGAGGCAATCCCGTGGACAAGATTTTCCACCAACCACTGGGCGGCAACGAAATGCCGCGCTTCGCCGGCATCGCCACCATGATGCGTCTTCCCCATTTGCAATCGGCCAAGGGCCTGGACGCGGCCTTTATCGGCGTGCCACTGGACATCGGCACCTCGCTGCGCGCCGGCACCCGCTTCGGCCCACGGGAAATCCGCGCCGAATCGGTGATGATCCGCCCGTACAACATGGCCACCGGTGCGGCACCGTTCGACTCGCTGTCGGTGGCCGACATCGGCGACGTGGCGATCAACACCTTCAACCTGCTCGACGCCGTGCGCATCATTGAAGAAGCCTACGACGAGATCCTCGAGCACAACGTGATCCCCATGACCCTGGGCGGCGACCACACCATCACGCTGCCGATCCTGCGGGCGATCCACAAGAAACACGGCAAGGTCGGGCTGGTACACATCGATGCCCATGCCGACGTCAACGACCATATGTTCGGCGAGAAAATCGCCCACGGCACCACCTTCCGCCGCGCGGTGGAAGAAGGCTTGCTCGATTGCGACCGCGTGGTACAGATCGGCCTGCGCGCCCAGGGCTATACCGCCGAAGACTTCAACTGGAGCCGCAAGCAGGGCTTTCGCGTGGTGCAGGCCGAAGAATGCTGGCACCACTCCCTCGCGCCGTTGATGGCCGAAGTACGCGAAAAAGTCGGGGGTGGCCCGGTGTACCTGAGCTTTGATATCGACGGTATCGACCCCGCCTGGGCGCCCGGCACCGGCACCCCGGAAATCGGCGGCCTGACCACCATCCAGGCGATCGAAATCATCCGCGGCTGCCAAGGCCTCGACCTGATTGGTTGCGACCTGGTAGAAGTTTCGCCGCCTTACGACACCAGCGGCAACACCTCGCTGCTGGGCGCCAACCTGCTGTACGAGATGCTCTGCGTACTGCCCGGGGTGGTGCACCGCTGATGAGCGCGCACGAGGTATTGCAGGCCGCCGCCGACTTGGTCTCGGCCTTTGCGCGCAATGATCGCGCGGCCTACTTCGGCGCATTCACCGCCGACGCCAGCTTTGTGTTCTACACCCTGCCCCAGCCGCTGTTCAGTCGCGATGCCTACCAGGCGTTGTGGGACAGCTGGCGCCAGGACGAGGGGTTTGAGGTGCTGTCCTGCATCTCGAGCAACGCCGTTGTCAGCCTGCAAGGTGATGTGGCGATTTTTATGCATGACGTGGCCACCGAGCTGCGCATGAACGGGGAGCAATTCAATAGCCAGGAACGCGAGACCATTGTCTTCACACGACAAGGGTTAGACGTACAACAAAAACAAGGCCTGTGGCTGGCCTGTCACGAACATTTGTCCGCTATGCCGGAAGGGCTGCCGCCCCATTAGCCAATGTGATCGGAGCTGATCATGAATAATAAAAACAACGAAAACAGTATTCGCAAGATAGAAACCAACGGGGTCGAACAGATCCCGGACCACGAACGTACCGCCGGGCCCAAGGATCTGTTTCGCCTGATCTTCGGCGGTGCCAACACCTTTGCCACGGCTGTGCTGGGCGCCTTTCCGGTGCTCTTCGGCCTGTCGTTCCAGGCCGGCGTCTGGGCGATTGTGCTGGGCGTGCTGGTGGGTGCGCTGATCCTGGCGCCCATGGGCCTGTTCGGGCCGATCAATGGCACCAACAATGCCGTGTCGTCCGGGGCGCACTTTGGTGTACACGGACGGATTATCGGCTCGTTTCTGTCATTGCTGACGGCGATTGCCTTCTTCTCACTGTCGGTGTGGAGTTCAGGGGATGCGCTGGTAGGCGGTGCGAAACGCCTGATCGGCCTGCCGGAAACCGACCTGACCCTGGGCCTGGCCTACGGCGTGTTTGCCATTCTGGTGCTGACGGTGTGCATCTACGGCTTTCGCTTCATGCTGTGGGTCAACCGTATTGCGGTATGGGCGGCGAGCCTGCTGTTTCTGTTGGGGATCTTCGCGTTCGCGCCGACCTTCGACAGCCACTTCGCCGGTACCGTGGCCCTCGGCCAGAGCGGCTTCTGGGCCGCGTTTATCGGCGCGGCGCTGGTGGCCATGAGCAATCCGATCTCCTTCGGCGCGTTCCTCGGCGACTGGTCGCGCTACATCCCGCGTGAAACGCCGAAAATGCGCATCATGCTGGCGGTGGTCGCAGCACAGATCGCCACCTTGATCCCGTTCTTGTTTGGCCTGGCCACCGCGACCATCGTCGCGGTCAAGGCGCCGGACTACATCGCGGCCAACAACTACGTCGGCGGTTTGCTGGCGGTGGCGCCGAGCTGGTTCTTCTTGCCGGTGTGCCTGATCGCGGTGATCGGCGGCATGTCCACCGGCACCACGTCGCTGTATGGCACGGGGTTGGACATGTCCAGCGTGTTCCCGCGCCTGCTGTCGCGGGTCAAGGCCACGTTGCTGATCGGGCTGATGTCGATTGCCTTCATCTTCATCGGACGTTTCGCCGCCAACCTGGTGCAAAGCGTGTCGACCTTCGCGGTGCTGATCATCACCTGCACCACCCCGTGGATGGTGATGATGATCATCGGCCTGATCGTGCGCCGCGGCTTCTACTGCCCGGACGACCTGCAGGTGTTTACCCGCGGCGAACGCGGCGGGCGCTACTGGTTCAGCCACGGCTGGAACTGGCGCGGTCTGGGCGCCTGGATTCCGAGCGCGCTGGTGGGGCTGTGTTTCGTCAACCTGCCGGGGCAGTTTGTCGGGCCACTGGGCAACCTCGCCGAGGGCATCGATATCAGCCTGCCGGTGACCTTGGGGCTGGCCTCGGTGGTGTACCTGACCTTGCTTCGCGTGTTCCCGGAACCGGCTTGCGTATACGGGCCGACCGTTGTGGCGAGGGGGCTTGCTCCCGCTGGGCTGCGGAGCGGCCCCAAAAAAGCCGGCTCCAGCTTCGCTGTCGGACGGGAGCAAGCTCCCTCGCCACAACAAACTCCCCAATAGCATAAAAAAGATAATCGGAGACTCGCCGTCATGGCTTTGGATTTATTCGTCGTACTCATCTACGCCGCCGGCATGCTCGTGCTCGGCTATTACGGCATGCGCCGCGCCAAGACCCATGAAGACTACCTGGTCGCCGGGCGCAATCTCGGCCCGACGCTATATATGGGCACCATGGCCGCCACGGTATTGGGCGGCGCGTCCACCGTCGGCACCGTGCGCCTGGGTTATGTGCACGGCATCTCCGGCTTCTGGCTGTGCGCCGCGCTGGGCATGGGGATCATTGCGCTGAACCTGTTCCTGGCCAAACCGTTGCTGAAGCTGAAAATCTTCACCGTCACCCAGGTTCTGGAAAAACGCTACAACCCCATGGCGCGCCAGGCGAGTGCGGTGATCATGCTGGCCTACGCGCTGATGATCGGCGTGACCTCGATCCTGGCCATCGGCACCGTGCTGCAGGTGCTGTTCGGCCTGCCCTTCTGGATTTCGGTGCTGCTCGGCGGTGGCGTGGTGGTGGTGTACTCGACCATCGGCGGCATGTGGTCGCTGACCCTGACCGACATCGTGCAGTTCGTGATCAAGACCGTCGGCCTGATGTTTATCCTGCTGCCGATCTGCCTGTACCGTGTCGGCGGCTGGGACGAACTGGTGACCAAGCTGCCGGCGTCGAGCTTCAGCTTCACCGCGATCGGCTGGGACACGATCATCACCTACTTCATGATCTACTTTTTCGGCATCCTGATCGGCCAGGACATCTGGCAACGGGTGTTCACCGCTCGCGACGAAAAAGTCGCCCAGTACGCAGGCACCTTCGCCGGTTTCTACTGCATTCTCTACGGCCTGGCCTGTGCGTTGATCGGCATGGCGGCCCATGTGCTGATCCCCGATCTGGATAACGTCAACAACGCGTTTGCCGCGATCGTCAAAATGTCGCTGCCCGATGGGATTCGTGGATTGGTGATTGCGGCGGCGTTGGCGGCGATGATGTCGACGGCCAGCGCCGGCTTGCTGGCGGCGTCCACCGTGTTGACCGAGGACCTGCTGCCACGATTGCGCGGCGGCAAGCAGTCGAGCCTGAACATCAACCGCCTGTTCACGATGCTGACCGGTATCGCGGTACTGGGCATCGCCCTGGTGGTGAACGATGTGATCAGCGCCCTGACCCTGGCTTACAACCTGTTGGTGGGGGGCATGCTGATCCCGCTGATCGGGGCGATTTTCTGGAAGCGCGCGACAACCTCAGGGGCGATTACGTCCATGACCCTGGGCTTTGTGACCGCGCTGGTATTCATGTTCAAGGATGGCTTGGACGCGAACACGCCGATCTACTACAGCCTGGCGGTGGCGTTGGTGAGTTTTGTCGGGGTGAGCCTGTTGTGGCGCCGGCCTGAAACGGTGCCAGCTCGGGCGGCCTGAACAAACACCTGGCCTATCACGTTTTCTTCAGCGGGTGCGACGTCGGATGTCGCACCCGTTTTTTTTGCGTGGCGTACAAGACAGGGTGGGGGCGGGTTTGCTCGCTCCTACACAAGCCCGCGCCTACATTAATTCTGCGGCATTCCAGCGGCTGCGGTTTACCGCCGACGTGGACGACGCTGCTCATCATCCGTGCGAATGGGCACCGGCTGCAGCGGGGGCTCGATCAGCCCCAGCGCAACGCCAAGGTCGTGGAGCCAGTTTTGGATTTTCTCTTTCATGATTGCCCCCTTTGAGGGTAGTGCGGGTCGGCGGGAATTCGTTCGCCTCTTCCTACAGATAGTAGCCCTAACTCCTACGCATTGCTTCAACGAAACCACAACGAACTATTACTGAATTGATTCAAATGCCGACGGATCATTCAGGCAATCGCACGGGCATCTTGCGGCAACTCTGCCTGGCCTTCGCGCTGCAGTTCGATCCATGCGTTGAGATTAGCGCCGAGCATACCCTTTCGCCACATCAGCCAGGTGGTCGCAGTGGCAAAATGCCCAGATAGGGGATGAACGGACACACTGTCCTTGCCTGGCAGGCTGTCGAGCATAGATTCGGACATCAGGGCCACGCCGGAACCGGCGATCACGCAGGCGAGCATGCCCTGATAAGACTCGATCTCAATGGCGCGGCCCATGGCCACGCGCTCGTGGGAAAACCACGTCTCCAAACGCCGGCGATAAGAACAACTGCGTCGGAAGGTGAACACCGCACGGCCGGCCACATCCTGGGGACCGTGTACCGGTGGGTGGTCGGCTTCGCAAATCAGCACCAGCTTTTCGTCGCACAAGGGCACACCGTCCAGCGTCGCGAGGGTCAGCGGGCCGTCGACCAGCGCAGCGTCAAGACGCCCGGTGATCAAGCCTTCCAGCAGCTCCCCGCTGGGCGCCGATTGCACCTGCAAATTCACCAGCGGATACGCCTTGTGATAGCGCGCCAACAGTTTCGGTAAGTGAATCGCGGCGGTGCTGTACATGCTGCCCAGCACAAAGTCGCCGGCCGGTTGCCCGCCTTGCACGGCACCGTGGGCTTCGTCGTGCAGCGCCAGCAGACGGGTGCTGTAGTCCAGCAACACTTTGCCCGCCGGGGAAAGCTGCAGGCGTTGACGTTCACGGACGAATAACTCGACGCCCAGTTGTTCCTCCATCTGCTTGAGCCGGGTCGACAGGTTCGAAGGCACGCGGTGCAAACGCTCGGCAGCGCGGGTGATGGAGCCCTCTTCCGCCACGGCCTGGAAAATGCGCAATTGACTGAACTCCATACCTTTCTCCAAAACTGAACAAGTTGATCACTATTATTCAATTTTACAGAACATCAATCCACCTTAGCCTGCACGTCATTCGCTTTCCCGCAGGAAACCTTGAACATGTCCCCCTTGATTCGCCTCCTCGCCAGCTTTATCGCCTTGATGATGGCCATGGGCATTGGCCGCTTCGCCCTCACCCCGCAAATGCCGCATTTGCTGAGCGAAGGACAGATCGATCTGACAGGTGCCGGGCTGATCGCTGCCGCCAACTACCTGGGCTACTTCGTCGGTGCGGTGGATTCGATTTTCGCCCGTAGCCATCAGCCTATACGCGCTCGCTTGTACGGCGGGTTGTGGTTGTGTGTGCTGCTGACCCTGGCGTCGTACTGGGCCCATGGGTTCTGGCCGCACCTGCTGTTGCGCTTCGGCACCGGCGTGGCCAGCGCCTGGGCACTGGTGATGATCACCAGCCTCAGCCAACCGCTGGCGATTGCCGCCGGGCGGCCACGCTTGGGTGCCCTGGTGTTTGCCGGGCCGGGCCTGGGGATTCTGTTGACCGGCCTGCTGGCGCTGGGCTCGAACCTGCTGGGGCAAAGCTCTGCAACACTGTGGCTGGTCTATGGCGGGGTGGCGCTGCTGATGCTGTTGGCGATCCTGCCTTTCCTGCCTCGACCGAGCCTCACTGACGCGCCCATCAGCGGCGCGGACAGCAATGCGAGCATCGCGCACCTGGGCTGGATTTATTTTCTGTTCGGCCTTGGCTACATCATTCCGGCGACCTTTCTGTCACAGATGGCCAGCGCGCAGTTCAAGGGCGCCTGGCAGGCAGACCTGTTCTGGCCATGCTTTGGCCTGGCGGCTGCGCTCGGTGTGGTCGTGGCGAGCCTGCGCCGCAAGGCCCCGAACACAACCCGTCGCTGGCTGATGACAACCTTATGGCTGCAAGCGGCGGGCGTGTTTGCCTGTTTGCTCGGCAACGGCTGGGGCCTGGCGCTGGGCGTGTTGCTGTGCGGCGGGCCTTTTCTGGCGTGTATGCAGTTGGTGATGGCGCGCTTGCGGGAGGTGGCGCCTCGCAGCTATCAGCGCAACACCGGAGTGCTGACTGCCTGCTTTGCCATCGGTCAACTGAGCGGCCCGTTGCTCGCATCGGTGAGCAATCACCTGAGCGACGGCCTGCAACCGGCGCTGGTGATTGCCGGTTGCGGGCTGTTAATGGCGGGCGCGGTGTTGCTGCGCCCCGCTACGACGGTCAGCCAGCAATCAGCGGCGTTGGCACGCGAACTTGTTCGCGTCGAGCGAGCACCAGCAAAAACAGCCCACCCAGGAAACAGCCGGTAAACCAGGCGAAGTTGGCCATGCCCTGCAATGCCGGGGTGAACGTGATCGCGACGCCCACCAGCGTCGCCGGCACCAGAGCCTTGACCGCCGTCCAGTTCACGCCACCGTCGAAGTAGTAGCGCCCGCTCGGGCTGTCGTCGAACAGCGCGTCCACGTCGATCTGCTGTTTTTTGATCAGGTAGAAGTCCACCAACAGAATCCCGAACAACGGCCCGATAAACGCGGCGAGTATGTCCAGGGTGTAGTGGATCATCAGCGGGTTGTTGAACAGGTTCCACGGGGTAATAAAGATTGAAGCCACCGCTGCAATCATGCCGCCGGCGCGCCAACTGATTTTGCTCGGCGCAATGTTGGCGAAGTCAAACGCCGGAGACACGAAGTTGGCGACGATATTGATGCCGATCGTGGCCGTGACAAAGGCAAAGGCACCCAGCAACACGGCCACGCTGTTGTCGATACGCGAAACGGTGGCGATCGGGTCGTGGAGCATTTCGCCGAATACCGGCAAGGTGCCCGAGACGATCACCACAGTCACCAAAGAGAACGCCAGAAAATTCACCGGCAGCCCCCAGAAATTACCGCGACGCACGTCCTGCATACTGCGGCAGTAGCGGCTGAAATCACCGAAGTTCAGCGTCGGTCCGGAGAAGTAAGACACCACCAACGCCGTCGCCACGATCACCTGGCCAAAAGCCTGCCAGCCCGACAGGGATTTTTCCGCCAGGGTAAAGCTGATATTCGCCCAACCCGCCTTCCACACGATCCAGCCGGCCAGGGCGAACATCACCGCATAGACCACCGGCCCGGCCCAGTCGATAAAACGCCGGATGGACTCCATGCCAGCCCAGAACACTGCTGCCTGCAACACCCACAAGCTGAGGAACCCTAACCAGCCCAGATAGGACAGACCCGCGAAGTGTGGCTCTGCATACACAGCCATCTGTGGGAAAAAGCGCAGCACCACGATGATCAAGGCGCTCGATGCCAGGTACGTCTGAATCCCGTACCACGCCACCGCGATCAAGCCGCGAATCACCGCCGGAATATTCGCACCGAACACGCCAAACGCCAGCCGGCAGATCACCGGGTACGGTACAGCAGCTTGTTGGCTCGGCTTGGCCACCAGGTTGGCGATCAATTGCACGATGCAAATGCCCGCGAGCAATGCAATCAGCACCTGCCAACTGGCCAGCCCGAGGGCGAACAGGCTGGCAGCGAAGACGTAACCGCCGACGCTGTGGACGTCGCTCATCCAGAAGGCAAAGATGTTGTACCAGGTCCACTTTTGCGGCAGTGGGCCCAGGTCCTGGTTGTACAGGCGCGGGCTGTAGCCTTTAGGCAATTGTTCGGTCATCGCTGGGCTCCTCGAAATACCCGCCTGCTCTGCCGTAACGGGATGCATACGGAAGGCGGCACGGTTTGTATACGAGAGAGTCAGCAGAATACGTGCCAACAGCACACAATCCGATTGGAGCGGGGTTCCAAAGGTGTTTATCGTAAGTTGAACGGGTGCACTACGCCCAGCAACGGTGCGCGTCTAAATTCTGTACACAATCACTTGCACGCCCGTTGTGCACACAGATGGCCAACCGTGCAGCAAACGGCGCTGAGGAACGTGCCCCAAGCCATGTCCATGAGCGCCAACCCCGCCGACCAACCTTGCAGCGTGGCCCAGTTGCTCAGGTCATACGTGCCGTAGGCCACCAGACCAAGCAAAGCCCCCAGGCGCGCGGCGCGCGGCCAAGTGCCGCTGGGCAAGATCACCAACACCACGCAACCGAGGACATAGAGCAGATAGAACAGCATGGCAGGCAACAGCCGCGGCTGTTCCAGCATCAGCGGGCCGAGCAGGGATTTGTAGGTCGGGCCCATGAGGACACCGAGCCAGAGGCCGTCAAGCACCAGAAAGGCGAGCAAGGTGCCGAGGTAAGCGAACAAGGATCGGCGGGACATCGGCACAGCCTCTGTAGGAGCGATTTGCTCCTACAGAAGAGCAAACCGCACTTAGCTTAGTTCAATACGATCCGCGTGAATCACAATCTGGCCTTGCTTGTAGAGCGCACCAATGGCCTTCTTGAAGTTGCCTTTGCTGACGCCGAACAAGTTGCTGATCACCGCCGGGTCGCTTTTATCGCTGACCGGCAAGCTGCCGTTGTTTTCACGCAGCTTGGCGAGGATCTTCGAGTTGAGGCTGGAGGCCGCTTCCTGGCCGACCGGTTGCAGGCTCAGGCTGATATTGCCGTCGGCGCGGATTTCCTTGATAAAGCCTTTCTCTTCCTTGCCCGGGCGCAGGAACTTGAACACTTCGTTCTTGTGGATCAGGCCCCAGTGCTTGTTGTTGATGATCGCCTTGAAGCCCATGTCCGTGGCCTCGGCCACCAGCAGGTCGACTTCCTGGCCCACTTGGTAGTTGGCGGGCGTCTTGTCGAGGTAGCGGTCAAGACGCGCGGTGGCGGTGATGCGCTTGGTGTGTTTGTCGAGATAGACATGCACCACGCAATATTCGCCAGCGGTCAATTGACGTTTTTCTTCCGAATACGGCAGCAACAGATCCTTGGGCAAACCCCAATCGAGGAAAACACCAATGCTGTTGACTTCGACGACTTTCAAACTGGCAAATTCGCCGACTTGAACTTTGGGTTTTTCAGTGGTGGCGATAAGTTTGTCATCGCTGTCCAAGTAAATGAATACGTTAAGCCAGTCTTCATCTTCACTGGGAATATCTTTGGGGATATACCGATTAGGCAAGAGGATTTCACCGTCTTGCGCACCATCCAGGTACAAACCAAAGTTAGTGTGTTTAACCACTTGCAAGCTGTTGTAGCGCCCGACTAAAGCCATTTCCAATACCCTCATTGCGTGGGCGGCATTCTACCCGAGTTGCGCCCTGCACGCGCGCGCACCTGAAAAATCGCGGGCTCGCATGGCGTTCTACTGGCTGCGCCCCGCTCGTCTGATCAGTCGGCTGAATTTTACAGCGCTTGCGGCACCCGGCAGGCCGCGTGGTTTCGAGTTAAAACAGCAAGTTAGGGGCTTATTTCGAGGACAAACTTTGCGCGTTTCAACCATCATAGTAAATACCAGAGGATATTTACCAAGCAATTGTCAAGCATTTCCTGTACTATGCCTGGCCAAGTTAATTTTCTACAGGTTAGTGGCCGCCATGCGCGTAAAAGCATCCAATAGCAAAGCAAAGCCAGCTCCCGCCGTCGAAACCAGCGAGTCGATCAACAGCCAGATCGCTGCGTTCCTCAAGTCCGGTGGCGAAATCCAGCAGATTGCCAAGGGCGTGAGCGGCCAGACTTTCGGCCCGTCCAAGCAGATCAGCCTGGGCAAGAAGTAAGCTGACGGCGCAATACACCTGGTCCCTAAGCGTCTTGCCAGCAAGGCGCTAGGACTAGAGTCCGAAACACCCTCTTGCTTCACCCCCAGCTCCACAAAATCGACGAACGGGCCTCAGCACCTGGCATTCGCCGGTATGCTTGCACGCGTCTAGCACGGGCATCCGCCTGATTTCTTCCGTTACTGCTCCTCGCTTTTCATGGAGTGAAGCATGCTCAAACCGATTATTTTCCTGCTCAGCGCCCTCGCCGCGAGCCCACTGGCCGAAGCGCAAATTTTCCAGCGCGAATTGGGCGACTTCGATCTGAAATTGGGCACCACGCCCAGCCGCAGCATGGCCCAGGGCCTGGTCAAGCCGACCTCGCCGGGCAGCGACGCCTTCCACGGCGGCCTGGACCTGAGCCACGACAGCGGCCTGTATTTCGGCCAGTTTTCGCCGAATATGGGCCTGTCTTCGGCGAGCAACCTCGAAGTCGACTCGTACATGGGTTTCAAGCACCCCTTCGACCAGACACTGGGCTACGAAGTGGGACTGATCCACTACAGCTACCCCTCGCTCAGCCCCCTCGACAGCCAGGAGATCTACGGCGGCCTGAACCTGCTGGGCAATCGCTTCGGCGCGTCCTTCAGCAATGACTCTGACCGCCAGGACAGCACCCTATTCGCCGACCTTGGCGGCACGCAGCCTTTCGGCATCGGCGTCAGCATGAAGTACACGACGCACCAACTGGGTAGCCCGGTGTCGGTGGACAGCGGCTCGATTCGCAGCTTCAGCGACTGGTCGGTGCAATTCTCGAGGGCGTGGATGGGCGTTGACCTTGACCTGATCTACAGCGACTCCAGCCTCAATGGCGGCGACTGCTCGGCCTACTCCGGACACAATTCGCAATGCGATGGGCTGTTGACCCTGAAGGCCGCGCGGACGTTTTATTGATGGGCTGAACTGTCGCACCCAGCGCGGGTTCACATGCATCAACCCCTCTGCGCAAGGACCTGCCCATGTTGCATCGGCTCACATTTCTGCTGGTATTCGTGATCGCGAGCCTGGCGCTTGGCGGCTGCAACCGTGTGGGTTTGGCCTATCGCAATCTCGATGTGATCATCCCGTGGACCCTCAATGATTACCTGGACATGAACGCCGGGCAGAAGCGCTGGTTCAACGACACACTCCAGCAACACCTGGCCTGGCATTGCACCACGCAGTTGCCGGGCTATCTGGAATGGCTCGACCGCCTGCAACAGATGGTCGACAACCATCAGGTCAGCGACAGCGCCTTGCAGAGCCTTACCGGCGAAGCCAAACGGGCGGTTACCGAGATCGCACGCGCAATCACCCCGTCGGCGGTCCACTTGCTGCGCGGGCTGGACGACCAGCAGGTCAAGGACATGAACGACGCCTTGGCCAAAGACCTGCGCAAGCGCCAGGACGAATACCTCAAACCGCCCCTGCCGCAACAGGTCCAGGAGCGGGCCGAGCGTATGAGCAAGCGCCTCGATACGTGGATCGGGCCGCTCAGCGCAAGCCAGCAGCAACGCGTGACGGCCTGGTCCGCAGAGCTGGGTGAACAGAACCAGCAGTGGCTCGACAACCGCGCCCGCTGGCAGGGGCAGTTCATCGACGCAGTGCAACAACGCCACGACGCTGACTTTGCGCAAAAAATGCAACAATTGTTGGTGGACCGAGAAGGCCTATGGACCCCGGAATATCGGGAGGCCTATGCCCAGACAGAAACAGCAGCGCGCAGCCTGATCGTGGATCTAATGGCGCAAAGCAGCGTACAACAACGCCAGAAGCTGACGCACAAAATCGAGGGCGTGCGCAGCGATCTCAAGGCGCTCAAATGTCTAAAAGCCGCCGCTGACTAGAACGTGGGAGCAAGACTGCTCCCACATGCTCTTCAGGCAATCGCCGCCTTCGACGCCACAGCGTCGAACGTCACCGGTTCCAGCGCATCCGCCTGCTCATCCAGCACCTGACGTGGGTGAGCGTTGCCCGGTATTGAGCTGTCTATCAAGGCCAGCAATTGGGCACCTCGCGGCGTCAAAACAAAGTTCTCACCACTGCCACCCTCGTCCTCTGGCCGCGACTCGATAAACCCGCGCTTGAACAACAGCGCCTCGTAATCCGCAGCGGTCTTTTTCAGCGCATCCAGATTGCCGGTGGACTCGCCCGCCGTGGCCTTATCAGCGGCTTCCTCCTCGGCGTATTTGCGCGGGGCAAAGCTGCCCTCGCCATTCTGCACTTCATGCAGCAGACGCTCGATCAGATCCCAGTTGTAAGTCGTCATCCTGATTCCTCCTGCGGGCCAAAGGAAAGTAACCCGTCTAGAGGTGTGACACGCGACGTCACTGGCCGTTCAGCCGAATGGACAGGTGTCATTGCGCTGAACTTTCCAGACGTTCACCCCCTCAACTGAGCATCACCGCCAAGGAGGTCCGATCATGAAAACCCTGATAAACCTGAGCATCGCCGCCACATTGCTCGCTGCCCTGCCCGCTTGGGCCTGCACCCCCGAAGAAGCCACCATCAAGCGCGAAGAACTGGCCAAGGCCGTCACTCAGCTTACCGAGCAGAACCCGAGCAAGGCCAAGGAGATGAACGACGAGCTGCAGAAGATGGACCTGGACACGCAAAGCGCGGAGTTCCCGGATAAATGCCAATTGATCGACGCCCGCCTCAAAGAACTGAAAGAAGCGGCGGCCAAAACAAAAAACTGAAGGCAAAAAAAAACCGGACAACGTCCGGTTTTTTTATAGCGGCCCAGCCTTACTCGGCAGTTGGCGCTTCCGGCTTGCGACGCTTGAGTGGCGCCATGCCGTCCTTGCTGACCAACGACAGGTTGTCGGTCTTCGGCCGGTTGGCGATCTTGCGCTTGGTCGGCGACTTGGCGCCGGCCTTTTTCTTGTCGCCCTTGCCGTCGACTTTTTTCTTCTTCACGCCCACGGCCTTGCCCGACGCCTTGACCTTCTTCGGCCCGGTGTAGGTGCCTTTGACTTCCTTGATGGTGCGGCGCTCGAACGACTGCTTGAGGTAGCGCTCGATGCTCGACATCAGGTTCCAGTCGCCGTGGCAGATCAGTGAGATCGCCAGGCCATCGTTGCCGGCACGCCCGGTGCGGCCGATACGGTGTACGTATTCATCGCCGCTGCGGGGCATGTCGAAGTTGATGACCATGTCCAGGCCGTCGACGTCCAGGCCGCGCGCGGCGACGTCGGTGGCGACCAGGATCTTCACCCCGCCTTGCTTGAGACGATCGATCGCCAGCTTGCGGTCCTTCTGATCTTTCTCGCCGTGCAGGACGAACGCCTTGTAGTCCTGCGCCACCAGGCGACCGTAGATACGATCGGCCGCAGCCCGGGTGTTGGTGAACACGATGGCCTTCTGATAGGTCTCGTTGGCCAACAGCCAGTTGAGGATCTGTTCTTTGTGGACGTTGTGGTCAGCGGTGATGATCTGCTGGCGCGTGGTCGCGTTCAGGTCGCTGACGTTGTTGACCTGCAGGTGCTCGGGGTTGTTCAGGACCTTGGCAACCATGTCGCGCAGGGTCGAACCGCCGGTGGTGGCGGAGAACAGCATGGTCTGCTGGCGATTCACACATTCAGCCACCAGGCGCTGCACGTCATCGGCAAAGCCCATGTCGAGCATGCGGTCGGCTTCGTCGAGCACCAGCACTTCGACTTCCTTGAGGTCGAGGTTGCCGGCGTTGAGTTGCTCGATCATGCGGCCCGGGGTGGCGATGAGGATGTCCGGCACCTTGCGCAGCATGGCGGCCTGGACCTTGAAGTCTTCGCCGCCAGTGATCAGGCCGGACTTGATGAAGGTGAACTGCGAGAAACGTTCCACTTCCTTCAGGGTCTGCTGGGCCAGCTCGCGGGTCGGCAGCAGGATCAGGGTCTTGATGCTGACGCGGACTTTAGCCGGGCCGATCAGGCGGTTAAGAATCGGCAGGACGAAAGCGGCAGTCTTGCCACTCCCGGTTTGAGCCGTCACCCGCAGGTCACGCCCTTCGAGCGCGAGCGGGATGGCCGCTGCCTGCACAGGCGTAGGCTCGACAAATTTAAGCTCGGCCACGGCTTTGAGCAGGCGTTCGTGCAGGGCGAATTGGGAAAACACGGGTGCTACCTCGAAGAATTACAAAATATCAGCTGCATAGGGTAACGGTTTCGGGCGTCCAAACCGAGTTTCTTTACGCGAACAGCGCTAATCAGCTGCTTTTTTGTTAAGGCGTTTGTCCGTAACGCCAATGTTGCAGCACTTAAATGCTCTAATCGCCCGGTCTTGTCTTACAGAAGAATCGGTTTCACCCATGGATATCAAACAGCTCTGGCTCAACGTCAAAGACCTTTGGAGCGCCCTCGACGAACATCCCCTGCTGCATTCCAGCCTGGGCTTGCTGGTGCTGCTGGTGGTGGCCCTGTTGCTCGGACGAGCGGCGCGTTACCTCATCCTGCATGCGGTCAAATTGCTCGGGCGGCAACCGGCCCTGCACTGGCTCAATGACCTGCGCCACAACAAAGTCTTCCACCGCCTGGCGCAGATGACGCCGTCGCTGGTGATCCAGTTCGGCCTGTACCTGGTGCCGGACCTGAGCAAGACCGCGACCCTGTTTATCGGCAACGTGGCGTTGGCGTTCACCATTCTGTTCATGGTGCTGGCCATGAGCGCACTGCTCAACGCCCTGCTCGACATCTATGCGCGCACCGAACACGCGCGTACCCGCTCGATCAAGGGTTATGTGCAGTTGGCGAAGATGGTGCTGTTCGTGTTTGGCGCGATCATCATCGTCGCCACCCTGATCGATCGCTCGCCGCTGTTGCTGCTGTCCGGCCTGGGTGCGATGTCGGCGGTGATCTTGTTGGTGTACAAGGACACCCTGCTGTCGTTCGTCGCCAGCGTGCAGTTGACCAGCAACGACATGCTGCGGGTTGGCGACTGGATCGAAATGCCCCAGGTCGGCGCCGACGGTGACGTGGTGGACATCACCCTGCATACGGTCAAGGTACAGAACTTCGACAAGACCATCGTCTCGATTCCGACCTGGCGCCTGATGTCCGAGTCGTTCAAGAACTGGCGCGGCATGCAGGCGTCCGGCGGGCGTCGGATCAAGCGCAGCCTGTTCATCGACGCCAGCGCCGTGCGCTTCCTGCGCGACGATGAAGAGGCGCGCATGAGCCAGGTCCACCTGCTCACCGACTACATCAGCCGCAAGCAGGCCGAGCTCAAGGCCTGGAATGAAGCCCAGGGCCAAAGCGCGCAGTTGTCGGCCAATCGCCGGCGCATGACCAACCTCGGCACCTTCCGCGCGTATGCCCTGGCCTATCTGAAAAGCCACCCGGATATCCAGCCGAACATGACCTGCATGGTGCGTCAGATGCAAACCACCGCCCAGGGCGTACCGCTGGAAATCTACTGTTTCACCCGCACCACGGCGTGGTCGGATTACGAGCGGATTCAAGGGGATATCTTCGATTACCTGCTGGCGGTGCTGCCGGAATTCGGCTTGAGCCTGTACCAACAGCCGAGCGGCACTGACCTGCGCAGCGGGCTGTTTGCAATGACGCAGAACACCACCGCCGCGCAAGCCCCGGAGAACTGACAAAGCGCACGGTGAGGGGCTCCCTTGCCCCTCGCCTGTTGGATCGCCCCCCGCGCCAAATCAGGCCTTGCGCTACAGGCCAAGCCTGCCCGGCAAATAGCTGACGAACATGTTTAGTTGCCACCCTCCGCAAAATCAAACCCACGTAGCAACAAAGAAAACTTCACCTATACATTTAGTGATTTTCACTATCCAGGCGCCCGATTTTTAATCTGTTTTTAGAAAAACCAAAGCTATAGCATCTGGCCATCGAACAACTCTGTGAGAAGGCGTTACTTATGTTATGGACAACTAAGCTTTCAGATGATGCGGCACACTTTGTATTAAGTTCGGATGCGGAAGCGCTGACTCACTACTGCAGTGCAACTGGTTTTTCTCAACCTCGCGACTTTTATACCGACAGCCCTTACCAGCGACCTTCAAGGCCGCAGGACGTGACCGATGCAATTATCAGCACCCGCCTGACAAGCGACCAACTTTCACACAGCCAGCATCTTTTGGCGCAACGCTTATTATTGAACATCTACGAACAAGACTTGGTCTTTTTACCCAAGCCGCCCATGGCACTGGATCTCAAGGCATTCAAGAATTTTTATGATCCGCAGCATGCCGCGTCCGGTAAAAAGATTCGTCCGCTACTGGAGCAATATCTCTACAGCTGGCTCAAGGAAGAGGTTCACATCAACGGTCCCTGGTGCCTGGACTCCTTCGTCGCCCACACCGACAAGGCATTGGACGATGTGGCCCGGTCCGACTCCAAGCTCCATGAAGTCCTGACCACCAGCCGCCATCCCGAACGTGCTGCGCGGTTTTTCATGACGCAATGCGCCGGCGACTTCCTCAGTGAAGCCTCGGCCATGGCGCGCAATGTGCTGGGTAACTGCGGCGTGTACACCAGCGAACTGTTCAAGATCCTGATCGACGAATACGGCTACGGCATCGACAAGAAGAAGCACAGCACCATTTTTGAAGACATGCTCAAGGACATGAACATGTCCCATCACGTGCATCACTACTGGCAGTTCTATACCCCCGCCTCGCTGTCGCTCACCAACTACTTCCACTACGTGTCGGCCAACCATGGCGAGCTGTTCCGCTATATCGGCGCCATGTACTACACCGAAGCCACACTGGCCCTGACCACCCAGCATCAGTCACGCGCTATCAAGACGATCTTCAACGGCACGGTCTCCACCGAATACTTCGACGAGCACTCACACATCGATGTGCATCACGGAAGAATGGCCCTGCAGCGCCTGATCCTGCCGATGATCAAACAATTCGGCAACGCGATCATCCCCGACCTTATCCGCGGTTTTGAGGAGTTCCGGTTACTGCAGGACATCGCCGACGATGAGCTTTATGCCCATATCAAGTGGCATGACGAGATGGATGAACACCGCGCCAACGCCCGCGCCCTCCATGGCCGCAAGCCGGTGGACCTGACGATCACCGAGCCTGAACACGAGCTTTCGGTGCTGCACACCCACCCCAATGACGAACTGTTCTGGGTCGAATCCGGCGAGCTGGATTTTGTCGCCAGCCCCGAACTGACCGTGCGGCTCAAGGCCGGGGAAGGCGTGGTGATTCCCAAGGGCATGCTGCATGGCACCTGCATCGTCAGCCCCTCCTGCACTTACACCGTCACGGCCATTTGAGGACGCCGCCCCATGAAAGCCATCAGCCTGAACCTCAGCCATACCCACTATGTGGCGGTGGACGGGAAAACCTACTTTCTCAAGCGTCATGCGCATTCGACTCAACTGCTGCCGACAGCCTGCCCCCATCGCGGCGGCCCGCTGCACATGGGGGAAGTGACGGGTGACGGGCAAAGCGTGATCTGCCCCTGGCACGACAATGCCTACAAGGTCTGCAACCTGGAAAAGAAGTCGCTGCCCACCGTTCGCGTCAGAAACCAGATCAGTACCGTCATCGGTGACACCGAGCGATGCGTGCCTCTCCTTAAACTCTCTCGTTACGACTGATGGTGCCCATGAATAATAAATCGACCCTTGCTGCGTTTTATTCGATCGTGACCCTCTTCACCGGCCTGGACATGGCGATTGTGATCGCCATGGTCTGGTTCGGGCTGGAGACCACCGGCTCGACGTTCCTGGTGGGCGCCACCTTATGCGTGGCGACCGTGGTGCCGTATTTGTGCGAACAGTACATCGGCAAGTTCTTCACCATTGAACTGAGCATGAAACGACTGTTGTACATTCGCCTGACCGCGTTCGCCGCCGTGCTTGGGCTGTCGTTTACCGACGCGGCGCTGTTGCCGATCGGCTTCCTGGCGATTGCCTTCGTGGTGGGGGTCACCGACTACTTCACCATCAGTACCCTGGAATCGAAAAACACCAAGCTGGTGCTGGCCGGGCTGACCAACAGCGACACCTCGGCGCGCTTGATGCAAACCTCCATCCAGATCGGGGCCTTCGGCGGTGCGCTGCTGGGCGGCGTGATTGTGGATGTGTTCAGCGTCAACCAGACCCTGCAGATCATCAGCCTGGGGGCGATCCTGTCATTGGCGGCGATTCTTTTTGTGGCGCCAACCCCCGTCGCCGATACCACCGAGCAGGCCGCCGACGGCCACACGGCGCAGCCCCTGCACCTGCCGCGCAACCTGTACATCCTGATCATCGTGTTGAGCATGATCGGCTTCCATATCGGCGCCTTCAACAGCCTGGTGCCCATCGTGTTCCAGAAGCTCAATGAATGGAACGCCACCCTGTTTGGCGTCGCCAGCGGCCTGGCGGGCCTGGGTGCCTTCAGCGCCGCAGTGCTGCCACGGATCAAGCTCAACAGCTACAGCGCGATCCTGCTGGTGATACTGGCCGACGTAGCAATCGTCTATTTCCATAACCTCTACGTGATGATGGGCGCCGCCTTCCTGCTGGGTTTCTGCATCAACAGCCTGCGCATCCAATTGCGTAAAACCCTGATCGAGTCGGCGCCCAACGCACGGATCGCCGACGTGATCGCCGCCAAAAGCTCGCTCTACTACCTGCTGGTCAGTGGCTCGGCGCCGATGATCCTGACGTTCTTCACCACCGCTGCCTTCCTCGGGCTCGAAGGTGCGCGCGTGCTGATGATCGTCTCCGCCGCGCTGTTGGCCGCTGCAGTACTGGCGTGGAACCTCACCCCCGCCGTCGCGGCCACCGCCACCACCGAATAGGAGTACCTGCTTTGGAAACCGTACTGATCGTTGACCCGTTCTCCACAGGCAAACTCTACGCGCCCTTGCTCAAGGCTCAGGGCGTAAGGTGCATTGCCGTGATTTCCACCGACAGCTTGCCCAAGCATTTCACCGATGACCTGATCAGAGAAAACTTCGACGCGGTCTACAACTGGGAAGAGGGTTTGCTGGAGATCCTCGAACCGCTGTCGCTGAGCGCCGTGATCGCGGGTTGCGAAACCGCGATCTACCTGACCGACTACCTCACCGAAGTCCTGCGTATTCCCGGCAATAGCCGCATCACCAGCGACCTGCGTCGCAACAAGTTTTCGATGCAACATGCCCTGAAAAAACACGGGCTGGCGAACATTGAGTCGCAACTGCTGAGCTCGCCGACGCGCATTGCAGAGGTGGTTGCCACGCTGAAGGACACCGCCACCTATGTAGTCAAGCCGCTCAATTCCGCCGCCACCGAAGGCGTGGTGTTTGCCCAAGGCCGGGCGGGCGTCGAAAGTGCCTTGAAGAATGCGGCCTGGCAGCGCAAAAACGACCTGGGGGAAATCAACCTCGGCTTCATCGTGCAGCCGTTCGTCTCGGGCCCGGAATATGTGGTGGATATGGTCGCCTTTGACGGCGTGTACATCATTGCCTCGGTGTGCAGATACACCAAGGTCCAGAAAAACGGCAGCATGTTTGTCTATGAAAGCCTGGACACCCTCGATCCCCGCGCCGAGGAACTGCAGCCGCTGACCGACTACGCCCGCCAGGCCGCTGCGGCGCTGAGCATCGAGGTCGGCCCGATTCATATGGAAATCATCTGGTCTGCAGACGGCCCGGTGATGATTGAAGCCGGCGGCCGCTTGCATGGCGGCATCGCACCGCTGCTGTTTCAACAGGTGTACCACCCCGACTTGCTGTCGCTGGCCATCGACAGCTATCTCGGCCGCCCACGCCCCCGCACGGATGCGGTCAGCCAGATCAGCCACGGCCGGATCGGGTTCTTCTGCTCCGATGAACAACGCACCTTCGCCGCACCCTCATCGCAGGCCTTGCAGAGCGTGATGGAGGACGAGGCCTATTGCGGCCACCGCTACTTCATCGACGCCGGCGATACCACGCCGATCACGATCGACTTCGCCACCTGTCCGGGGCTGTTCTGGCTGCAACACCTTTCGGCGCCGCAACTGGACATCAGTACCGCCAATCTACGTAAAAAACTGTGGTGTTAAGGCAATGAAAAGTCGTTTGATCATCCGAAAGTCAGCCAGTGATCTGGGCATCAACAATGCGTGCGCGGCGGTTATCGAAGACATTACCGTGTCGGACGACCAGAGCTTCGTCAGCGTCCTGCAAAGTAACCTCAATCACGTTGCGTCCCACCTCAACGAGCTGGACTCCAACGTCATTTACGACGGCTTTGCCAAGCAACTCAAAAAGCTCGGCTACGAAAACACCGTCAGCGCCAACGAGAAACTGTTGCGGCGCTTCATCGCCAAAGGCGTCCACCCCATCAACAACATCGTCGATGCCTATAACGCCGTGGCGATCAGGCATGGGGTCAGCATCGGCGTACACACCTATCATCAGCAGGATGATATTTACGTCATGCGCTCGCAGGCCCCCAGGGCTTTCCGACCATTGTTCGCCAAGAAGGACATTACGATTCCGGCGGGCGACATCGTCTATACCTGCGGTGACGTACCCCTGGCGAGCATCGGCAAGGTCGACGCCGACGCCCATGACTTCAGGCTGACGAAGGACTCGTCCAGCCTGCTGGTGGTGGTGCTGGGGCACGACGACACGACGTTCGCCTTCAACCAGGCCGTCATCGAAGAGTTCGTCGACACCCTGCGCCAGCGAATGCCGGCATTGAGTCATCACTTTCTCGAGACCGTACACGATCACGCCTGAGGCTGATGCCGCGTAGCCATTGCCGAAACAGCAGCGGCTAGCGCCAGGCCTTGAGTACCGGGTTGACCACCACCTCGCGCACATGCTCGATCTTCAGCAGGTTGTCCTTGAACACCATCAGCTCTTCGAAGTTGCGGTATTTGACCTCGAGCATCATGTCGACGTCGCCGAACAGCGAGTAAGCCTGAACCACTTCGCGGAACTGGTAGATCTTCGGAAACACCAGGTGACAGTTGCTGCCATTGAGCATGAGCATCAGAAACGCCGACTGCTGGGCTTCTTCATCTTCAGCGACGTTGATGGTGAAGCCGAGGATAATGCCCTTTTCGATCAGTTTTTGAACCCGCGATTCGACGGCGGTTCGAGACTTGTGAACTTGTCGCGCCAACTGCGCCAGGCTGACCCGGGAGTCGTCCTTCAAGGCCGCAATGATCTGTTCGTCAACCTTGTCCACTCTGCCGCCCCCACACTTTTCTCTTCGATAACAGACTTTCATTCCCGCTCACGCATGCCCAGGGCCTATCACCCCGCAGACTGTACGCCTGCTTCGGGTTTTATGCCCAACCGACTGATCCACACCGCCCCCAGAATCACCAAGCCGCCCAGCGCCAGGCGGCCCAGCGGCTCGTGCTGGTTCCAGATCAACAGGTTCAATAGCAGCCCCACCGGCACATGCAGGTTGTTCATCACCGCCAGGGTGCCGCCGTTGACCAGGCACGCGCCCTTGTTCCACCAGTACATGCCCAGGGCCGTGCTGACCAGCCCGAGGAACACCAGCACACCCCACTGCAGCGGCGCTTCGGGCAGGAAATCGGCCTTGCCGAACACCAGGAACGCCGGCAACACCACCAGCAACGCGCCGAGGTAGAAGTAGCCGAAACGCCGGTAGTGCGGCAGATCACTGGGGTAGCGCGCCACCAGATGCTTGTACATCACTTGCCCGGCGGCGTAGGTGAAGTTGGCCAGTTGCAGCAGCAGGAAGCCCATGAGGAAGTGCGGGGTGATTTGATCGAAACGGATGAGCGCCGCGCCCGCCACCGCGACCAGGGCGGCGACCAGTGCCCAGGGGTTGAAGCGCCGGTTGAGGGCGTCTTCGATCAGGGTCACATGCAACGGCGTAAGGATGGTGAACAGCAGCACCTCCGGTACCGTAAGCACGCGAAAGCTCAGGTACAGGCACACGTAGGTCACACCGAATTGCAGCGCACCAATTACCAGCATGCCGCGCATGAAGGTCGGCTCCACCGAGCGCCAGCGCGTCAGCGGAATGAACACCAGCCCGGCCAACAGCACGCGCACCAGCACCGCGAAGTAGCTGTCGACGTGACCGGCAAGGTATTCGCCGATCAAGCTGAAGGAAAATGCCTGTATCAGGGTGACAACCAGTAAGTAGCCCATGCGCGCCTCGTATCGAATGGGCGGGACATTAAAGGTTTTCGGCGGTTCACGAAACTCGGGGCAAAAAAAACCCGACCTCGCTAGAGCGGCAGTCGGGCAGGAGCACTCAGGAGCAACAAGTGCAAAGGGAGGTTCTTACGCGTACTTGAAGGGTTTGCGTGGGGAGATATAAACACCCCGCGATTATCTGACGATTAAAGGATCACGCGACCTGCGCCAGCAACGCCTTGGCGTGGTTGATGCCTTTTTCCTGGAAGTCCCCGCTCAGGTTCACCCCTTCGGCGTGAATGAACGTCACGTCATGAATCCCGATAAACGCCATCACCTGACGCAGGTAAGGTTCCTGGTGATCGGAGCTCGCGCCAGTGTGAATCCCGCCACGGGCGGTGAGCACGATGGCCCGCTTACCGATCAACAAACCCTGGGGGCCGGTGGCGGTGTACTTGAAGGTCACACCCGCGCGCAACACATGATCCAGCCAGGCTTTGAGGGTGCTGGGGATAGCGAAGTTGTACATTGGCGCCGCCATCACCAGCACGTCGGCGGCGAGCAATTCGTCGGTCAATTCGTTGGAGCGATCCAGAGAGGCCTGCTCGCTGGCGTTGCGCTGATCCGCCGGTTTCATCCAGCCGCCGAGCAGGTTGGCGTCCAGGTGCGGGACCGGGTTGAGCGCCACGTCGCGCACGCTGATCTGATCCGCCGGGTGAGCCGCCTGCCACTGGCTGATGAACTGCCGAGTCAGTTGGCGGGAGATCGAATCCTGCTGGCGGGCGCTGCTTTCGATGATCAGAACGTTGGACATGGCTGCGTAGGCTCCATCTGTGATTGCTGTAAGTCGATGGAGAAAAGATTAACCAGAGCCAATTCGATAAAAAAGCGCAAAAAACCGCTACAACCCATCTAGAAATTTGTTTATAAGCGGAGTATTCCTGTAGACATGCTCCGCTGCTGCTTTATTTCGGGGCACAGGCCAGGGCGATACGCATCTTGATGATTGCGCGGTTGAACTTGGCGGTGGTGTTGGTGCTCTTGCCCGCCGGCACGCTGACAGTACGGCGACGTGGCGCTTCCGGGCCATTGGTGAAGGTGACGGAACACACCGCGTCGTTGGTCCCGTAGTTGTTCAGTTGGATCGAACTGATGTCACCGTCCACGTCGGACGCGGTGTAATCCACGCTCACGCCGTCGATTTTTTTTGTCACGTCGATCGGGTAGGCAAACGCGCTTAACGGCAGCAGCGCCAGCAACACACAACACAATTTTCTCATTCGGCAGTCTCCAATAAGGACTGCCAGCTTAGGACAAGAGGAGCTCATCTTGAAAGCGCCCCGCGTTACCCTCGATCAATGGCGCACACTGCAAGCCGTGGTCGACCATGGCGGCTTCACCCCGGCGATCTCCACTTGGTTCATTCACATCACCGACGACAAGGCCTCGCCGGCCTACTGGTTGATGTTCGCCGCCCTGTGCGCCCTGTGCTCGACCCTCGCGTTGTATTACCGG
>NZ_JAKNRV010000309.1:0-6287 GCF_023072625.1 Pseudomonas emilianonis | reverse complement strand
AATGCGCCTTGGGCGCCATGCACCGCCGTCCCCAGGCCAAGTACCAGCAAGGCGAACAGCCCGGCACACAACAGCGCGGCGAGGCGATCGAAGGCATGCCCGGCCATTGGAATGACCGGCAATGAGCGCAGGCCCAACATCAACGCCAGCAACCCCAGCGGCACATTGATCAGGTACAGCCAGTGCCAGCTCGCGACCGACAAAATCGCCGACGCAGCCGTCGGCCCGAGCGTAAACGCCAGCCCCACCACCAGCGAGTTATAGCCCAGGCCGCGCCCGAGCATGCGCGACGGGTAGATATGCCGCAGCAACGCCGTGTTGACGCTCATGATCGCCGCCGCACCGAGCCCCTGCACCACCCGCGCCGCCGTGAGCGTGACCAGCGACCCGGCGATCCCGCAAAACAGCGACGAGACGATAAACAGCAGCAAACCACCGAGGTACACCCGACGGTGCCCGAGCACATCACTCAGCGAAGCGAAGGGCAGTACCGTGGCAATGATCGCCAACTGGTAGGCATTGACCACCCAGATCACCGAAGCGGAGTCGGTGCCAATGCCTTCGGCCAGGGTCGGCAGCGCGGTGTTGACGATGGCCGTGTCCAGGGTCGCCATGCCGATGCCCAGGGAAATGGCGATGACCGCCGGCAGGCGTTTATTCAGGGGCAACCCATCGGCAACAGAAGACATGAACCCTCCGCACAGGTGACAAAAGGCCGCTAGATTAAGGGCTGCGGCGATTTTTTTCTGCGGTCAATGCGTTGGCTGTCAACATATTCATGTTGCCTGCACCGGTAAAAAAAACGCGCCAACTCCGTATCGGTGATGGCGCGTGCGCTGACTCAACGACCCAGGCAAACGCCTGCTCAGATCAACACGGCACTCAGGTCCAGGCGCTCGTCCTTGAGCGGCGGGCACCAGTAATAGCCGCCGGTCAACGGTGTGCTGATGCGGTAGAGGCCGTCGACGATACCGTCTTCCAACCCACTCATGCGGCGCAGTTGTGCTTCAAACGCATCGAAGGAATGCCCGAACGCGAGGAACATCAAGCCGGCCTGGCCGTTTTCCGCCCACGGCATCGAGCGGCGGACCACGAACGCTTCCGGGGTGAAGCTTTCCTGGGCGGTGCGTTTGGTGTGGGCGGATTCGGGCGCGTCTTCCAGTTCTTCGTTGTCGCCATGGCGGCGACCGATGATGTGGTCGCGTTCCTGGGCAGGCAACGCGGCGAAACCATCGAGGTCGTGCTGCCATTGCTGGATCGCGGCGAAGCTGGCGCCGCTGTCGGTCAGCGCGGCTTCGACGGCGGCATCGTCGTGGGGGTTTTCGGTGCCGTCTTCGTAATCGGTCAGGTCAAAACCGCTCTTGTAGCGGAAGCCTTCGGTCGACTGCACCAGGCTGAACGCCGGGGCCAGGGCTTTCTCGAGCGCACGGCTGCGCAAGAGCAATTCACCGCGATCCACGCCATGCAGCCACACCCACAACGCCTGCTGGGTGGCGGGGTTATGCGCGCCCGGCCCGCTGACGGCAGGGAATGCGCGCAGCCCTTCAATCTGCGCGCCCAGTGCATTGACCAGCGGCTCACCCAGACCGACCACTGCGGCCGAATCCACCCACTGCGCCAGTGCCTCCAACGCAGCAGGTACAGCGGCCAGGGAGTCCACGGCAAAAAACAGATGACGTGCCTGCAAAGGCACCGGTGCGGCAAGAATGCCCGGCTGGTACTGACTCATGTGAACTCCTTCAAGTAAGCCGCGCAGTTTACCCGCCACGCGCCGCCGTGCGTACAAGAATGCGCGCAAGCCTTGCCACAGAACCCGTTGTTGGGTGACTCTCTAGTCATGTTTTGCAACTATTCCAGGGGTAGCAACATGACCACCGATAACCTGCTCGCCCAACTGTTTCCCACCCGTGCCGCCGATATTCCCGAGCAATTTCGCCTGGCCGCGCCCATTGAACAGCGTGATTACCTGGTCGACGGCCAGTTGCAGGTATGGAACGGCCCCTTGGCCCAGGTCCTCAGCCCGGTGCAACTGGGGGACGAACGCGTGAACATCGGCAGCACGCCGCTGCTGGATGCCGACACCGCCCTCACCGCCCTCGACGCCGCCGTGCGCGCCTATGACCGTGGCCAGGGTGAATGGCCGACAATGCGCGTGGTTGACCGCATCCGGCACGTCGAAGCGTTTTTGCGGCGCATGCGCGAACAGCGTGATGCGGTGGTCAAGTTGTTGATGTGGGAAATCGGCAAGAACCTCAAGGACTCGCAGAAAGAGTTCGACCGCACCTGCGACTACATCACCGACACCATCAATGCCCTCAAGGAACTCGACCGCCGCAGCAGCCGCTTCGAGCTGGAACAGGACACGCTCGGCCAGATCCGCCGCGTACCGATGGGCGTGGCGCTGTGCATGGGGCCTTATAACTACCCGTTGAACGAGACGTTTACCACGCTGATCCCGGCGCTGATCATGGGCAACACCGTGGTGTTCAAGCCGGCCAAGCTCGGCGTGCTGTTGATCCGCCCGCTGCTGGAAGCGTTCCGCGACAGCTTCCCGGCCGGGGTGATCAACGTGATCTATGGCAGCGGCCGCGAAACCGTCAGCGCGCTGATGGCCAGCGGCAAGATCGATATCTTCGCGTTCATCGGCACCAACAAGGCCGCCAGCGACCTGAAAAAACTGCACCCACGCCCGCACCGCCTGCGTGCTGCCCTGGGCCTGGACGCGAAGAACCCAGGCATCGTGCTGCCCCAGGTCGACCTGGACAATGCCGTCAGCGAAGCCGTCACCGGCGCACTGTCGTTCAACGGCCAGCGCTGCACCGCGTTGAAAATCCTGTTTGTGCATGAAGACGTGGTCGACAGCTTCATCCAGAAATTCAACGCCAAGCTAGCGACATTGAAGCCCGGCATGCCGTGGGAAGACGGCGTGGCACTGACGCCGCTGCCAGACGCCGGCAAGATCGATTACCTCAACGCGCTGGTCGCCGATGCGGCCCAACACGGCGCTCGCGTGGTGAATGCGAATGGCGGCGTCAGTCGCGGTACATTTTTCTACCCGGCGGTGCTGTACCCGGTAAACCCGCAGATGCGCGTGTACCACGAGGAACAGTTCGGCCCGGTGGTGCCGATCGTGCCCTACCGTGACCTGGAGACAGTGATCGATTACGTACTGGACTCGGATTTCGGCCAGCAACTGAGCCTGTTCGGCACCGACCCGGCCGAAATCGGACGGCTGGTGGACACCTTTGCCAACCAGGTCGGCCGTATCAATATCAACGCCCAGTGCCAGCGTGGCCCGGACACGTTCCCCTTCAACGGCCGCAAGAACTCGGCCGAAGGCACGCTGTCGGTACATGACGCCTTGCGCGTGTTCTCGATCCGCACCCTGGTGGCGACCAAGTTCCAGGACAACAACAAGGCGCTGCTCAGCGAGATCCTGCGCAACCGTGACTCGAACTTCTTGACCACTGACTACATTTTCTAGAGGACTGCTTGCCGTTGATTAACCTGCATTTGCCTGTGTTTGCGCGGCGCTTGCTGCGCCCGCTGCTCGACCCTTACCGCCGCTATCGCCATGCCAAGCTGATCCACGCCGTGCGCGTGTCCATCGGCTTGCTGGCGACGATCCTGCTGACCACCGGCATCAACCTGCCCCACGGCGAGTGGGCGTCGGTGACCATGCTGGTGGTGATCGGCGGCCTGCAGCACCACGGCAATATCGGCAAGAAAGCCATGGAGCGCGCCTACGGTACGCTGATCGGCGCCAGCGTCGGTTTGCTGCTGGTGGTGCAGGAGGCGTATGTGGGGCAGCCGCTGCTGACGTACCTGTTGATGTCAGTGGTGTGCGGGTTCTTCTCCTATCACGCCATCGGCAAGGGCGGGTACACCGCGTTGTTGTCGGCGATCACCGTGTTTATCGTCGCCGGGCATGGCGACAATCCGCTGTCGGACGGGTTGTGGCGCACGGTCGACATCCTGATCGGTATTGCGTTGGCCCTGGCGTTTTCCTTCGCTCTGCCGCTGTATGCCGTGTACTCCTGGCGCTACAACCTGGCCAGCGCCTTGCGCGACTGTGCCGCGATTTATAGCCGCATCATCAGCGGCCAATCGGTCACCGACGACGCACACCTCAAACTGCTCAGCCGCGTGAATACGGCGATGCTGCAATTGCGTTCGTTGATGCCCTCGGTGTCCAAGGAGGTGCGAATCTCCATGACCGAACTGGACACGATCCAACGGCATTTGCGCATGTGCATCAGCACCCTGGAGATTCTTGGCAACACCCGGCCGGACCCTCGCGACGAACAGGCGATGGCGCGGATGCAGGTGATGTTGAAAGCCGAGCACCGGCAGATTCGAGTGCAATTGGTCGGGATGGCGCGAGCGCTGAGGTCCGGCGTGACACCACGGTTGGAGCGGCCGAGCCAGGCTGTTGCCAGCGAGCCTACATTGGATGCGCCGGTCTACAGTGCATTGGATGGGTATCGGTTGTTGACCGTGCAACTGGCGGCGAATGTGGATGAGATGCGCCAGCGGTTGGCCAAAAGCGCTGGCCATTGGAAGATCTAATCGTCAGGGGTTTTAGCGCGTTTACCCGCGACAACACTTTCACACTTTCTCTTACATATTTTTCACGATTTATTCACATGGCGAGCCGTAGGGTGAAGCCTCATCCGTTACAAACGTTGCACATCAAGCCCGCCGCCCCAGCGGGCTTTTTTTTGCCCCGGATTCGGGCTAGCGCGCCGCCTTGCCGACGGGCGCTGTCGCTTGCTCGCGAATCGCGCGCTGGGTGTCGAGCACCTTGGCCAACGCCGTTTGCGCCTCAGGGCTTTGCTGCGGCACGCGAATCGCCGCCGAGACCAGCGTGATCAACTTGGCCATCACTTCGGCATCCGTGGCCGGGCGGCCCAGGCTCATGGAGTTCATCAACAGGCGCAGTTCGGTACCGGCCATCACGCCGGAAATTGCCTTCAGGGCAAACTGCAGGCGTACCCCCAGTTCGTTGCGCGGCAAGTCCGGCAAGGCCAGGGCGAAGGCTTCGAAGAAGCGCTGGAACACCGGCTGGTAATGCACCTTGAGGTATTCCTGGATAAACGGCGACGTATCGCTGTAGACCCGCCCGAGGAAACGAATGAACGAACGCCCTTCCCCGCTCGCCGGATCACTGCGCTCCAGGCCCATGGCCGGAGCGAACAGTACGCCGAGCAGCGTGTCGCAATCGAGGGGGCCGTCGGATTCGGCTTCACAGCGTGCCAGCAATTCCAGGCGCTGCTCGTTGAGCGGCTCAAGGCGCTGCATCAGCAGGGTTTTCATCAGGGAATCCTTGTCCCCGAAGTGATAGTTCACGGCGGCCAGGTTCACCTGGGCACGCTCGGTAATCTGCCGTAACAAAACGGCGTCATAACCATATTTGATGAAGAGAGCCTCTGTCGCATCCAGCAATCGAGTCTTGGTAATGTTTGGAGAGCTGACTTTCTTCACGACCATAAAAGTTCCAAGCGGGAAATATTGTTTTAAAAATAAATTTGATTTTTTATACCGGGGCCATCGCTCGAAAGCAAGCAGTGACACTCCACCATCTCATCGCAAGCCCTTGCATTCCGGCTCGTTGAGGCTAGCCAAAGGATTTTTGAGCGGTCGATTTCGCTCCCGGTGCATTTATTTCAAAGGGTAAAAACCCTCTACAACGATGGCTGGCGGAGCCGGTTGAACGCGGTTAGTATTCAAACAATATTTTAAAAACAAGAAATTAAACCAGTCCGTGACGCGTTCCAGGCAACCCCCGAACTTGTTACAAATTTTTACCGGGGCAGCACGGCGGCGTCGAGACTGCAGGCGTAGTCATGATGACAGACACCCCCGCGCACCCAGGCTTGATCTCCCTGCAAGGCATCGGCAAAAGCTATCAGCTCGCCGGTCAGCACCTGTCCATCCTCAATGATGTGTGCCTGTCCATCGCCCGCGGCGACAGTTGCGGCATTCTCGGCGCCTCCGGCTCCGGCAAAAGTACCCTGCTCAACATCCTCGGCCTGCTGGACTTGCCCGACGGCGGCCAGTACCGCTTTGCCGGCCACGATATTTTCAGCGCCAGCCCCGATGAACTGGCAGCGATCCGCAACCAGCAGATCGGCTTCGTATTCCAGAGTTTCAACCTGCTGCCGCGCCTCAGTGCCCTGGACAACGTCGCCCTGCCTCTGAGTTATCGCGGCGTGTCGCGCCACGAGTCGGTGGAACAGGCCCTGCGCATGCTCGAGCAGGTCGGCCTGGCCGAGCGCGCCCACCAT
>NZ_JAKNRV010000308.1:0-6296 GCF_023072625.1 Pseudomonas emilianonis | reverse complement strand
AGGGCGCCAAGTCTACCAACCCTGGCCGATGCGCGTAATCTGCGACGTTCTGCACGTGGCCGCGCGCTTCGAGGCACTGGCCGAAGTCCTCAACCTGGACGAGCCGCCCCAGCGCCTGGAGTGCTACGACATCAGTCACTCCAGCGGCGAGGCCACCGTGGCGTCCTGCGTGGTGTTCGGGCCGGAGGGACCGATCAAATCCGATTACCGGCGCTACAACATCGAAGGCGTCACCGCCGGCGACGACTACGCCGCCATGCACCAGGCCTTGACCCGCCGCTTCAGCAAATTGAAGGACGGGGAGGGCAAGCTGCCCGATATCCTGCTGGTGGACGGCGGCAAGGGCCAGCTGTCCATGGCCCGCGACGTGCTCAACGAACTGGCGGTGCCCGACCTGATCCTGCTCGGCGTGGCCAAGGGCGCCACGCGCAAGGCCGGCTTCGAGACGTTGTACTTGAATGATGCCGCCCATGAGTTCACTTTGAAGGGCGACTCGCCTGCGCTGCACCTGATCCAACAGATCCGTGATGAAGCCCACCGTTTTGCCATTACCGGCCATCGTGCCCGTCGCGGCAAAACCCGGCGAACCTCAACCCTGGAAGGCGTGGCCGGGGTAGGTCCGACACGCCGACGCGACCTGCTTAAACATTTTGGTGGCTTGCAAGAGCTCTCCCGTGCCAGCATTGACGAAATAGCCAAAGCACCCGGTATCAGTAAAAAGCTCGCTGAGTTGATTTATGCAAATCTGCACAGCGAGTAGAATGCCTTCTCACCTCGCAGCCAGTTGTGCCGATGAATATCCCTAATCTGATCACCGTTCTACGCGTCCTGCTTATCCCGATTTTCATTTTGTTGTTCTATTTGCCTTACGAATGGAGCTACATGGCCTCCAGTTCGGTGTTCGCCGTTGCTGCCGCCACCGACTGGCTTGACGGCTACCTGGCCCGCCGCCTGGAACAGAGCACGCCGTTTGGTGCGTTCCTCGACCCGGTGGCTGACAAACTGATGGTGGCCGTCGCCCTCGTGTTGCTGGTGCAGGAACACGGCAACCTGTGGCTGACCCTGCCGGCTGCGGTGATCATCGGCCGCGAGATCGTCGTTTCTGCCCTGCGTGAATGGATGGCCGAAATCGGCGCCCGCGCCCACGTCGCCGTGTCGAACATGGGCAAATGGAAAACCGCCGCGCAAATGCTCGCGCTGGTGATCCTGCTGGCCAACCCGTCGGACTTCTCCTTCTGGGTCTTGCTGGGCTACGCCTTGCTACTTGTCGCCGCCGGCCTGACGCTGTGGTCCATGCTCCAGTATTTACGCGCTGCCTGGCCTCACCTGCGGACCACCGTTGAAAAAAAATAAAACTTTTTTGAATCAAGGGGTTGACGGGTGCTGAGGATTCTATAGAATGCGCACCACCAAGACGCGGGAATAGCTCAGTTGGTAGAGCACGACCTTGCCAAGGTCGGGGTCGCGAGTTCGAGTCTCGTTTCCCGCTCCAAACATAGCGCTGCAGAGTTCCACTGAATTCTGTAAGCGATTGAAATAAGGACCTTCGGGTCCTTTTTTCGTTCCGGCGGGAACCACTGAAATCCAGCACTATCCGGTGCGTTTGAGTCCAGGATTCTGACGCGTGCGGAATCGGTTTGTTGCTGGAGCCGTTTGCGTAGCGAGATGAGCATCTGACCCTGACTCTGTTCAGGCGCTCGCGATGGCACTCTCAGAAATGTCTATTCTGCACGCCCGAATCACGGGTATTGACTACGCTGTTTGCGCTGATTGAAAACTGACCCACCCGCGTTGCGGATGAATCTGGTGTTTGTGTTCGAAGCATTGGCCCACGGCGGGCTGACGCCACTTCCTCACTGACCGTGTTTGTTGCCGGCACAACATCTAGACCACTGGTCTGGGTCGAGTAAGTTCTGTTGAGCAGACATAAAAAATCCGATGCCAGAGGTCTGGCATCGGATGTTCAGATAAGCCCGGCTTGGACTCAAATGTTTAAGTGAATGGCATTCCCCATCAAAGAGCGTTCTCGTTGGGTTGCGATCAGCCTGTTACCAGCGATAGTTGACCGATCCGATCAGCGTGCGCTCGTCGCCATAGCGGCACGAGGCGTTGCAGAACAGGTACTTTTCATTGGTCAGGTTTTGCGCCTTCATGGCCACAGTCCAGTTCTTGTCGACTTCGTAGCTGACTTTGGCGTCGAACAGGGTGTAGGCATCAACCTTCTCGTCGTTGTCCGAGCTGGAAGTACGGCTGGTCCCCATGTAGCGGGCGCCACCGCCGATCACGACCTTGGACAGGCCCAGAGCGCTCAAGCGATAGTCGGCCCACAGGTTGGCCATGTGGTAAGGCACGCCGTCGATGCGTGTCCCCACCCGGCTGGCGACGGAGTCATCGGTGATCTTCGAGTCGGTGTAGGTATACGATGCGGTGGTGCTGAGGTTAGGGGTGATCTCAGCCTTTGCCTCCAGCTCGAGACCGCGTGAACGGGTTTCACCAAACTGCACGGTGTTGCCGGTGAGGTCGGTGCTCAGCGAGTTTTTCTGCTTGAGGTCGTACACTGCGGCGCTCAACAGCGCATTGGTCCCTGGCGGGGTATAGCGCACGCCCACTTCGTACTGTTCGCCCTCGGTCGGCTTGAACGAGGTGTCGGCGTTGGCGTTGAATACGTTGGCTGGCAGGAACGACTGGCTCCAGCTGACGTATGGGGCCAGGCCATTGTCCGCTTCATACACCAGGCCTACGCGGCCAGTGGCTTTCTTGTCGGTGCGTGGAGTGCGTGCGCCGGTGGCATTGGCGTAGGTGCGGCTTTC
This sequence comes from Pseudomonas emilianonis, assembly GCF_023072625.1. Lineage (NCBI taxonomy): Bacteria > Pseudomonadati > Pseudomonadota > Gammaproteobacteria > Pseudomonadales > Pseudomonadaceae > Pseudomonas > Pseudomonas emilianonis. The sequence goes on along the minus strand of NZ_JAKNRV010000308.1, from coordinate 3,486 downwards.
CGCCCAATCCTGGCGACCGCCCAAGAGCAGGGTCCACTTGTCGAATTTGATCTGGTCCTGCAGGTAAACGCCTGACTGGGCGCTATGCAGGTCCGAGCCGGTGTCGCCGGAAGTGATGCGCGTCGATGCGCCGTACACCGGGTTGGCCGGGTTGAAGATGGAGTTGGCGCTGGAGAAGCGATGCGAATCGTAGGTCTTGTGGTAGTAGTCCACGCCAGCCAGCAGGGTGTGCTGCCACCCGCCGCTGTTGAGCGTCCATTCCACGTTGTTGTCACTGGTCCAGCCTTCGGAGCGCTCGCGGCGGATACTCGCCCGGCGTGCCAGCAGGCCCTGGTTGCGCAAGGCGGTGCTGCCGGTATCGGCGACTTGCATGTAGTCCCAGCTCAGGTCGGCATCGAAGTGGCGCAGAGCGTGACGGACTTTCAGGTCAGGCGTGAAGTTATGTTCAAACAGGTAGCCGACCGTGGTCGTGTAGTTGTTGTAATGATCAAAACCACGCTCGCCAGTGTACAAATCGCGGTCGACCTTGGGGTAATTGGCGCGTGACGAGGTCGTCAGGTCAAAGTCCAGCGGTGGTGCAAAACCGGTACGCGTTTCTTGATAGCTGGCCAGGACGGTCAGCGAGGTGTCCTCGTTTGGGCGCCAGGTGAAGGCCGGTGCGATGTAGCGGCGGTCGTCGTCGGCGTCGGTGGTCTGGGTGTCGCTGTCGCGCCACAGGCCTGTGAGGCGATAAGAAAACTGCCCCTCGTCGTCGATGGGGCCGCCCAGGTCGAAGCTGTACTGCTTGCGCGCATGGCTGCCATATTCAACGTTGATTTCATGCAAGGGCGTGTCGGTCGGACGCTTGGTGATGGTGTTGATCAGGCCGCCCGGCGACAGTTGGCCGTACAGCACCGAAGAGGCGCCCTTGACGACTTCCACGCGCTCCAGGCCGTAGGGTTCGATGCCCCCGTCATACACGCTGCCTTGCAGTTTCATGCCATCGCGCAGGATACCGCCGGTGCCCGAACCCACGTTGAAACCCCGGATCACGAAGTCATCACCGACGCGACTGAAACCGCCCGGCTGTGCAATCACGCCCGGCGTGTAGCTCAGGGCTTCAGCCAGGGTGTCGGTCTTGCGGTTGTCCATTTCATCGCGAGTGATGACCGAAATCGACTGCGGAATCTCCTTGATCGCCGAGTTGGTTTTGCTCGCGCTGGTGCTACGCGTCGCTACTGGGCCGGTGACCTGGCCGGTCGGGTTCTCGATCGCCTTCGCATTAATGTTGGTTTCCTGCAGCACCAGCGTGCCGCCTGGCGCCGCAGTATCGCTGCTGTCGGCGGCGTGGGCTGCGGTCAGTGACAGGCTGCTGAGAAACAAGGCTAGCGCCAACGGATGATAGTCGAAGACGTTTTTTGCGTGCATGGAGGCTCCTGAGTGTGGTGTTTTTTAGTGGGTAAGCATCAGGCCGCTCGTTACTCGATCCCCATCAGGCAGCGGGCGGCCAACGGTGAGCGGTCAGGGGTAGTAATCGTCGAAGAACGTCTCGCGTTCCAAGCGCAGCAGGGCGGCTTTCTTGTGCGGCAGGGTGATGGTCTTGAGCCGGCCGTAGCCTTGAGATTCAAGGAAACCGATCTGCCGGGAGTGGTCGATCCTCGGTTCGCCGAGGATGCGCTGGGTGCGTGGTTCGTCGATGAACATGTAATGCATGAGTGAGCGGAACCAGCCCTTGAGCTTGCCGGCGCTTTGGTGCTTGCTCTCGCCAACCACTACGTGCCAACCACGGTCGTGGTCTTGCACGTCGTAATAGGGTGCGATGCGATCTTCCTTGCACCAGTAGATCTCGAAATAGGCGAAGGGCTCGTCGTTGTAGCTGCCGATCAACGGCAAGACACGCGGATCGTCGAGCATCTGCTGCAGGTACTCAGCATGCTCGTCCAGGCTGCCGGTTTGCTCCCAGAAGAACGCGACTTGCTCCAGGTTCATCCAGCGGTTGAAACGCTCCAGATCGAGTCCGATGTCTACGGTGCGCAGGCTGAAGGTGGTGTTCAGGCCGGGCAGTTCGCGGCGATAGACCTCGCCGTGTGGGATCGGAGGGCGCTGCGGGTGACGTTTGTCGCCGCTGAAGGTGTAGCGCACCGGCATACCTGCGGCAGAACTGGTGGTAAGCCAGGGCAGGGGGTGTTGCCAGAAACTGCTGCGCGCGCATGCCAGGCGGGCCGTATGGCCGTCATGGCCAAGCAGGGTGTCGAATACGCCTTGGCGTATGGCATCGCGTGCGCGCTCGAGGGCGAGCGGGGCGCTGATTTCCAGCATCGGGACGCGGGACGAATTGCAGAAGACTTGGCCGAGCAGCGCCAGCAGGCCACTGATGGGGAACGCTTCGGGCATGTTTTCCAGTAGCACGTACCCGTCTTGCCGACGGAAATGCACTGGGTCGATGCCCGCGATGGCCAGGCTGCCGTTGCCATCGTCCGACACTTGGGCGATCACGCTGCGGCCGTCAGCCAGATGTAGGGTGAAGTTCGGCGTGGTCATGATGATTCTCCATTAGTGGTTTCTCACGTATGCCGACCCGCAGGAACCTGCTGAGTTCGTCCAGGCCATAGCTTATGTAAGTTTTTAACGAATGGGAATCTTAACTATTTAGATTTTTGTTAAATTACCCTGCATTCAAGCAAGCTCTGTCAGCGTTTACGTGCCAGCAACCACATGAAATACGGACCGCCGATGAAGGTCGCGAACATCCCGGCCGGGATTTGCCACGGGAACACCAGGTTGCGACCCAGCCAATCGGCCAGCACCAGGAGCGTGCCGCCCAGCAGTGCCGAGAGCAGCAATTGCGCGATAGGCCGTTGCGCGCCGAGCAGGCGCGCCATGTGCGGTGCGATCAGGCCGATGAAACTCAGCGGGCCCACCACCAGGGTGGCGGCTGCTGTCATTACTGCGGTGAGTAACAGCAAGACCAGGCGGCTGCCGCTCAGGGAAATACCCAGCGCTCGAGTGCGCTCGGCGCCCAGTGGCATGATCGAAAGCCAGCGGTTGCACAGAGGTGTTACCAGCAGGAACAGCACCGCCAGGGCACTGATGACTAGCGCCTGGCTGGCGTCGATACGATAGGTCGAGCCGGTCATCCAGCTGAGCATGAGTAACACTCGGGAATCGCCGCTGACCATAAACAACGCGGCGAAAGCGTTGAGCAAAGTGCTCAGTGCGACGCCGGTAAGTAGCATGCGGTCCGGCGCGAAGGCGCTGCGCCAGCTCAGGGTGACAATGGCCAGCAGGGCAAGCAGGGCGCCGAACGTGGCCGCCAGCAGCAGTATTAATGGGTTGAAACCGGGTACTACCAGCAAGGCAAGAATACCGCCCAGCGCGGCACCGGAACTGACACCGAGCATTTCCGGGCTGGCCATGGAGTTGCCTGTCATGCGTTGCATCAGAGTGCCGGCGAGAGCCAGCAGGATGCCCGCGGCGAACGCGGCGGCCACCCGTGGCGCACTCGAG
>NZ_JAKNRV010000307.1:0-6352 GCF_023072625.1 Pseudomonas emilianonis | reverse complement strand
GACCGGGCTGGCCGCCGAACGCGTCACGGCACTATTGCGCAAGCGCAGTGTACGCACCGCCGGCGGCGTGCTGGTGATGCTGTTCGGGATTTGGACCTTGCCCGGGCCCCATCAGCACTGGCTAATGGGCCACTAAAAGGCCATGTGGCATAGCGCCGCTCCCCGTTGACGCAAATCAAGATGCCATATCCGCCACGCCCCTAGACTCGACCAATTAGTCTATCCGGGGGAACGCCCGCATGCTCGACGCCATTCGTTGGGACAGCAATCTGATTCATCGCTACGACTTGGCGGGGCCACGCTACACGTCCTACCCCACCGCCGTGCAATTCGACAGCCAGGTCGGTTCCTTCGACCTGCTCCACGCCCTGCGCGACAGCCGCAAGGCTGCACGGCCATTGTCGCTGTATGTACACGTACCGTTCTGCGCAAACATCTGCTACTACTGCGCCTGCAACAAAGTCATCACCAAGGACCGCGGCCGCGCCCAGCCCTACCTGCAGCGCCTGGAACAGGAGATCCAACTGATCGCCTGCCACCTCGACCCGAAACAGACCGTGGAACAGCTGCATTTCGGCGGCGGCACCCCGACCTTTCTCAGCCATGACGAGTTGCGCCAGGTGATGACCTCCCTGCGTAAGCATTTCAACCTGCTCGATGATGATTCCGGCGATTACAGCATCGAAATCGACCCGCGCGAAGCCGACTGGGCGACCATGGGGCTGCTGCGCGAGTTGGGCTTCAACCGCGTCAGTATCGGCCTGCAAGACCTCGACCCCGAAGTGCAACGGGCGGTTAACCGCCTGCAAAGCCTGGAAGAGACCCGCGCCGTGATCGATGCGGCCCGCACCCTGCAGTACCGCTCGATCAACATCGACCTGATCTACGGCCTGCCCAAGCAAACACCGATCAACTTCGCGCGCACCGTGGAAGAGGTGATCAAGCTGCAACCGGACCGTCTGTCAGTGTTCAACTATGCGCACTTGCCGGAACGTTTCATGCCTCAGCGGCGGATCAACGCCGATGACCTGCCGTCCCCGGAGGCAAAACTGCTGATGCTGCAAACCACCATCGAACAGCTGACCAACGCTGGCTACCGCTATATCGGCATGGACCACTTCGCGCTACCGGACGACGAATTGGCCATCGCCCAGGAAGAAGGCACCCTGCAACGCAACTTCCAGGGCTATACCACCCACGGTCATTGCGACCTGATCGGGCTCGGGGTCTCGGCCATCAGCCAGATCGGCGATCTGTATTGCCAGAACACCAGCGACATCAATAGCTACCAGCACGCCCTGGCCGATGCGCAACTGGCGACCAACCGCGGCCTGGTCTGCACCACGGACGATCGGTTGCGGCGGGAAGTGATTCAGCAATTGATCTGCAATTTCAGCCTGACCTTCGAGCAGATCGAACAGGCGTTCAATATCGATTTTCGCGGCTACTTCGACGATATCTGGCCGCAACTTGAAACGATGGCCGAAGACGGCCTGATCGAACTGAACGCACAAGGCATTTGCGTTCTACCCGCCGGGCGGCTGCTGGTGCGCTCGGTGTGCATGGTGTTCGATGCCTATCTTGAGCATCAGAACAGGCAGCGGTTTTCGCGGGTGATCTGAAGGCTCTACGCCATCACCAGGGAGGCGGCCTTCATGGCGTCTTCGCCGCTCAGGCCTTTCATGCCTTTGGCCAGGGAGGTTTGCGCGGTCAAAAGGCTAGCCTGCAGCGCACTGAGCGAGGCTTGTAGGCTGCCGGCCTTGATCCGCGCCTGGTCAGGCGTCAGGCTCGTGTCCGCCATCACTGAAGCCAGCTCGGCCTGTTTCTTGGCGATCTGCTCCTTGATCTGACGGATCATTTTCAGCATCTGCTGAATGTTATCCGGCAGGCCACTCTCTTCGATATCGCTGTTGGCTTTCTTCGCGACACCCGCAGCGTTCAATGCCGCTCCGGAAATGGTCACCGTCACCCCCTCGACCGCCTTGGCCGGACGCAGCGGCGCCGACGTGGCGTCCTCAAGCGCTTTGGCGGCCTTGGCGTCTTTAGCCTCCGCCACCAAGTCCTTGGGCTCACGAACCGTCGCCACCGCTTGGCTGGCAGCAGAGTTTTTACCGATGGAAAGCATGATGTGAGCCTCCAAGCTCTAAGGGATACAGACTTGTATCGGCTCAGATACAATAATCTTTATCCCTGCATCGGTTTTTCGTCCATGCTGGCCTCTTCTACCCACAGTGCGTTACCCTTACGTCTTATGTGTGTTTTCCCACAAGGATTTAAGAAATGTCCGAGCCCGTTAAGCTGCGCGCTAACAGCCAGGCCCATTGCAAGGATTGCAGCCTGGCGCCCCTCTGCTTACCACTTTCATTGAATCTGGAAGACATGGATGCGCTGGACGACATCGTTAAACGCGGGCGCCCGCTGAAAAAAGGCGAGTTTCTGTTTCGCCAGGGCGACAAGTTCGATTCCGTCTATGCAGTACGTTCGGGTGCATTGAAGACATTCAGCCTGAGCGACAGCGGCGAAGAGCAGATCACCGGCTTCCACCTGCCGAGCGAGCTGGTCGGGCTGTCGGGGATGGACACCGAGATTCATCCGGTGTCGGCCCAGGCCCTGGAAACCACATCGGTGTGCGAAATTCCTTTCGAACGCCTGGACGAACTGGCCCTGCAATTGCCGCAACTGCGCCGCCAATTGATGCGCGTCATGAGCCGCGAGATTCGTGACGACCAGCAAATGATGCTGCTGCTGTCGAAGAAAACCGCCGACGAGCGTATCGCCACCTTCCTGGTCAACCTGTCAGCGCGGTTCCGTGCCCGTGGTTTCTCGGCCAACCAGTTCCGCCTGAGCATGTCGCGCAATGAAATCGGCAATTACCTGGGCCTGGCGGTAGAAACCGTGTCCCGGGTCTTTACCCGTTTCCAGCAGAACGAGCTGCTTGCCGCCGAAGGCAAGGAAGTGCATATCCTCGACCCGATCCAACTGTGTGCGTTGGCGGGCGGCTCCCTGGAGGGCTGATCCAGACACTTGCGGCCGCGCCAATCGGCAGGGCCGCAAGGTATACTTCGAGTCCGTTTTCCGCCCCAGGACTCTTCGACGATGACCTTCGATTCGTTCGACATCAAATCCCTGATCCGCCCTGTCATCGACTTCCCCAAGCCTGGGGTGATCTTTCGCGACATCACGCCGCTGTTCCAGTCGCCCAAGGCCCTGCGCCTGGTGGCCGACACCTTTGTCCACCGCTACGTCGAAGCCGATTTCAGCCACATTGGTGCGATGGATGCCCGGGGTTTCCTGATCGGCTCGATCATCGCTTACCAATTGAACAAACCGCTGATCCTGTTCCGCAAGCAAGGCAAACTGCCGGCCGACGTGCTGGCCGAGGGTTACCAGACCGAATACGGCGAAGCCTTCCTCGAAGTGCATGCCGACAGCCTGTGTGAAGGCGATTCGGTGCTGATCTTCGATGACCTGATCGCCACCGGCGGCACGCTGATCGCTGCCGCGAACCTGGTGCGGCGCATGGGCGCGAAGGTTTTTGAAGCGGCGGCGATTATCGACCTGCCGGAGCTGGGTGGCTCGCAACGCCTGGAAGATATGGAGATTCCAACGTTTTGCCTGACGCAGTTTGCGTTGAGCGAGCGCTGAGGGTTGCCTGAACTGGCGCCATCGATGGGCAACTTGCTTGTCCATCAAACCAGGCACGTATATCACCGACAACACAAAACCAATGTGGGAGGGGGCTTGCTCCCGATGGCGGCATATCAGTCAATGCAAAGGTGACTGAAGCACCGCTATCGGGAGCACCCCCCCTCCCACAACGTGTCCTGCGGCGTGACTTAAAGGGCGATGGGCTTGCGCCCTGCAAACGAGTGCGCCAGGGTGCCGCCGTCCACCAATTCCAGCTCGCCACCCAGCGGCACGCCGTGGGCGATACGCGAGGTGACCAGGCCTTTGTTGCTCAGCAGTTGGGCGATGTAATGGGCGGTCGCTTCACCTTCCACGGTTGGGTTGGTGGCCAGAATCACCTCGGTAAAGGTGCCCTGCGCTTCAATCCGTGCCACCAGTTGCGGAATGCCGATGGCCTCGGGGCCCAGACCGTCCAACGGCGACAGATGGCCTTTGAGCACGAAGTAGCGCCCGCGATAACCGGTCTGCTCCACCGCGTACACGTCCATCGGCCCTTCCACCACGCACAACAGCGTGTCATCGCGGCGAGGGTCGGCGCATTGCGGGCAGAGTTCTTCTTCGGTGAGGGTGCGGCACTGGCGACAGTGGCCAACACCTTCCATGGCCTGGCTCAAGGCCTGGGCCAACCGGGTACCGCCGCTGCGATCACGCTCCAGCAGTTGCAGCGCCATGCGCTGGGCGGTTTTCTGGCCGACGCCGGGTAAGGTACGCAGGGCGTCGATCAGTTGGCGAATCAGGGGGCTGAAGCTCATGGGCGAAAGGTCCGACAAAACAACGAGACGCGGTTTATACCCGCGCCTCGGATTAGCGTCAAATGCTCAATCCTGCGCGACGCGCACCACCAACTTGCCGAAGTTGCGTCCTTCGAGCAAACCGATAAACGCTTCGGGCGCCTGCTCCAGGCCATCGACCACGTCTTCGCGGAACTTGATCTTGCCGTCACGTACCCACGGCGCCATGGCGCTGAGGAATTCCGGCTGGCGATCGCCGTAGTCATCGAACACGATAAAGCCCTGGATACGCACGCGCTTGGTCAACAAGGTGCGTTGCAGCGCCGGCAGTCGATCAGGGCCACTGGGCGCTTCATGATCGTTATAGCCGGCGATCAGCCCGCACAGTGGAATCCGCGCCTTGGGGTTGAGCAGCGGCACAAGGGCATCGAACACCTTGCCACCGACGTTTTCAAAGTAGATATCCACGCCCTTGAAACAGGCCCGGGCCAATTCATCGGCGAAGTGCTCGCTTTTGTGGTCAATGCACGCATCAAAGCCCAGTTCATCCACCACGTAACGGCACTTGTCGGCCCCGCCCGCAACACCCACCACGCGCAGGCCCTTGAGCTTGGCCACCTGGCCCACCACCGAGCCCACCGCACCGGACGCTGCCGCCACCACCAGGGTTTCCCCGGCCTTGGGCTGGCCGATGTCCATCAGGCCCATGTAGGCGGTCATGCCCGGCATGCCCAGCACACCCAATGCCATCGACGGACTGGCCAGGCCGTTGGGCACCGGTATCAGGTTGCGACCGTCGCAAACGCTGTGGCTTTGCCAGCCGGTGGAGCCGACCACCAGGTCGCCCACTTCGAATTTCGGGTTGCGCGACTGCTCGATACGGCTGACAGCGCCACCCGTCATCACTTCGTCGATTTCTACCGGAGCGGCGTAGGACGGAGCATCACTCATGCGCCCACGCATGTAGGGGTCGAGGGACAGGTACAGCGTCTTCAACAAGACTTGGCCGTCTGCCAGTTCCGGCAGCGTCACGCGCTCAAGGCGGAAGTTTTCCGGGGTTGGCGCGCCTTGAGGGCGCGAGACCAGAACAATGCGCTGGTTAAGAATCGGTGCTTGAGGCATCGAGGGACTCCTTTATCGATGAGCGAATTCAATGGCATTAAGTGCAGACACTGGCCAAGGCGCCGAGGTTCGACATAGTTGCCGCCCGGTAGCAAATGCAGAGGGGTGAACAGCCAAAAAAAATGCCAGGCGCGATGCCTGGCATTTCAGTCTAGCTAAGGCTGGCCGATCAGAACGGCAGTTTCATGCCCGGAGGCAGTTGCATGCCAGCGGTCACACCGGACATTTTGTCTTGGCTGTTGGCTTCGATCTTGCGCACAGCGTCATTGACGGCCGCTGCGAACAGATCTTCCAGCACTTCACGGTCGTCATCGCTGACGCCTTCGAGCAGGCTCGGGTCGATGCTCACGCGCTTGATGTCGTGACGACCGGTCATCACCACGCTGACCATATCGCCACCGGCTTTACCGGTGACTTCGGCGTTGGCCAGCTCTTCCTGCATCTTGGCCATTTTTTCCTGCATCTGCTGCGCCTGCTTCATCAGGCCGGCCATGCCACCTTTCATCATGGGAATCACCTCAAAAGTACGTGGATCAATAAGTAGCCCGGTGTTATGACGCCTGGGGCACCGGGGCTTCGACAGGTTCAATAGTATCGTGACGGACGACCGCACCGAACTGTTGCATCAATTGCTGGATGAGCGGGTCGCCGTGGATCGACTCCTCGGCCTCGCGCTGGCGATTGAGGCGCCGGCGGGTCGCGGCCTGGGCCGGGGTTTCCTGCTCGGGCTTGATCAACTCGATGGCGATGGTCAGCGTGCGCTCGTGGTACTGGTTGAGGGCATCGTTGAGCCGGCGCTGCTGGGTCGCATT